>JBEVJJ010000133.1:0-18904 GCA_040510255.1 Nitrospiraceae bacterium
GGTCGCGGCTAAACACGGCACTATAGCATTCTACGGAGGAATTCTCCAAAGGGATGCGTCCTAACTAGTGAAGACAAAAGGGGAGGTTTGCCGTTTTGTGCGATGTGGGTGTTGTCTGTTCCTGGGAGAAGAAGCCGACTTTCAGTGATCGTCCGAGCAGTCGAGTAAGCCCTTGACGTCAGCCGTTCTTGGTAAGGTCTGCGAAATACAGTTCGAGGCCCAGCCCGCCGAGGGAGGGGTGTATGCGGTGGGAGCCTGAAGGGAGATTCAGACTCCCCACGGCGTAGGGACCCAGGTATGCTTCGATAACAAGACGATTGACCGGACCAAGTTGATGAATGAGGTTGCGGGTTCGCCTTGGACCTTGTGACCAGATCGATCTGCCTGTCTCATCGCATAGTGGAATCGACTCGACGGGCATACGCTCCACGATATGAAAGCGAAGACAATTCATGAAAACGCCGGCCAGCAGACGACTGGTCATCCGTCGACCGCTGAGTCTGTCGACAATTGCAATGGCGGTCGATCGAGGAAGGCGCGACAAGAACAGTTGTCCATGATCGAAGCACCGATAGAGGGACGCGAACGCGGTAGGCGACGTCGCGTCGGTTGGGGACAAGCGACGATGGCCGCGACGTATCGATGCAACGCGACCGACAATGTCTCGTGCAGCGACGGCCTCGGTTCCTTGGTCCGCGGCATCACTGCCGGTCATGATGAGTCCATCCGGGCCGAACGCTCTTACGCGATGACATACGAGCGCGCCAGCCTGGCGATAGACCACGATGTCATCGACCTGGAGGTGGTGTGCCTGATCGAGTTCGATCCGGTCGCCCTTCCTGATGGTCGGGAACATACTCCAAGAACTCACCAGCAAGGTGGCGTGATGGAGGAGAGAAAGCACGTCCTGTCCGCTGAGATGATCGGTGTGCAGCCATGCCTGGCCGTGCGAGAGAATGGTGGCGCGACGAATCATCGGGGAACTCGGCGGCCAGGTGATGACCAAGACATCCTCGTCAGTTGCCATGCCAGCCCTGCCGTTTTGACCCCAAGCGAGAGAATGCGGGTCACCCTGATCCGGATCGGATGACTTATACTGAGCTGGCCGTACCGGTACCTGAGAAAGGTGGCTGAAGGGAAGACGGCTTGGTACAACCACCGGAATTTGCTGCCAGTCGGTCGCGTAAGGAGTAGAAGCACGTGCCCAAGACCGTAGACTGGCTTATCCGTGACGACGATGCGGAGAAAATGGAGGAGCCACCGCTCGCCATAGGTGGACGGGCTGAGTCGAGCCAGGACCTCATCTGGAATCGCACCGTGTGGTTGCATGAGGAGCGCCGAAACGAATCCGTGATAGACAGGAACCTTCAAGTTCCGGTGAACAGCTTCATTGGCGACAGATTCCCAATCAACTGGCTCGAGCTGGGCGATCAAGATGAGGTCTTTGGCAAAC
This sequence comes from Nitrospiraceae bacterium, assembly GCA_040510255.1. GTDB lineage: Bacteria > Nitrospirota > Nitrospiria > Nitrospirales > Nitrospiraceae > DASSBQ01. Next base: position 1,454 of record JBEVJJ010000133.1, read on the forward strand.
TGCGAGGTGCAGGCGCCGCGGTGAATGACGGCATAGGCTGTGAGGTACAACACGAGGTCATCTGTGTGCATGCACCGGACAGTCAGCCTGTTGATCACTCTTGGAATGGCCCGATTCCAAATGCCGGTCAGACCAGCATGATCCAGGTACCAGATGTCGACCGTGATATCGAGGAGAAGACTTCCGTCCGGCGAACGATAGGAGGGATTGCCGTCGAGCTCTCGCGTAAAACCGGCCTTGGTCAGGAGGTGGTCGATGGAAGTCAGATCCGACTGATGGACCAGCAGATCAACATCGGTCATCGGCCGCACGCCTCTGGCCAGGTAGAGACGCGAGAGAAGATCGGCGCCTTTCAGGACGAGGAAGTCGATCCCATGTTGGTGGAATTGTGCACCGACATCGACGAACCGGTTGAGCGCCTGGTCGTTGAGCGAGCTGACGCGGGCGTACGCTTCAACGAGTTCGTCGAGAGTCGAGATGGACATAGGTTTGTTGCTCCAGCCTGGCGAATTCTTTGAAATGGGGAAGGCAGCGGCTCATGTTGCCGGTTTCGAGCCATGCATCGCTCCGGCCCTGGCGACAGTGAGATCGTACGTCACAACTCGGGCACTTGTAGTCTGTGTTGGGAATTGCACGATCCACCGTCTCCACGAGCATGGCCCATCCGTCCTTCACAGTCCCTTCGCGCAGGTTGAATTTGGGAATCGGAAAGGCGACACAGAGATTCATCTCGCCGTAGGGTGTGATGGCGAAACGGCTCTTGCCGCAGGCGCACGCGATAAACGACGAAGAAGAGCGACAGTGATCTTCCACCACCCTGTCAACGGGAAGAGAAAGCAAAGTACGGTCAATCCGGTGCTTGTCCGCGGGGCTCAATCGGTACGTGAGCGGCGTCCGGTCTCCGTCGGTCCTGGGCATCATGTCGAGACAGTATTGGAACTTGAAGCCGTGATCTTCGACGAGTGTACGACAGGCATCGATCTCTTTCTGATTTATCGTCGTGACCGCCATGCGGACCATGACGGGCAGGCGAAAGGCCGCCAGGCATCGGATACCTTGGAGGAACAGCGCATAGGAGCCTGGAATGGCGGTCATCCGTTCATACGTTGATGCCGTCGCGCCATAGATAGACACGTTTATCTGGGAGACGCCGACTTCCCGTAAGATCATGGCGAATGACGAGGTGATACGAGTGGCATTGGTCAAGAGTTGGAGAAGAAGCCCACGAGCGCGCGCGTGACGCAAAATTGGGACGATGTCGGGACGTACTGCCGGTTCGCCCCCCGTGAACGTGACGTTGAGAACGCCCAGATCCGCGATCTGATCGAGAATCGAACAGATTTCCGCAGTCGTCAATTCGTGGGGAAGCATGCGGTGAGTGGGGTTATAACAGTGAAGACAGCGCAAGTTGCATCCATAGGTGAGCTCGAAAGTCATGCCTTCGGGCCTCCGCGAGAGGACGGCCTTCGTCGTGATCCTATCCAAGAACCTGTCGGCCGGCAGGTTGTTCATGGCGACACCAACGACAGATCTGCGGACTGATGGTCGAGATAGTCCACAATGTCCGGCTGCTTGAGGAATGCTAGGCGTCGGCAGGGGACACGTCGGATCACGTCGCTCAGAAATGCCAACGTCGAGTCCATCGCTTCTCGATCCCAATGCGGCAAAAAACATTGTTGGAGAATAACCGACATGATGACACCGGGGCTCATGGTTTCGATCCGGTGAGAGTGGGCGCCGTGGCGGATACAGTACAGACCGGTCACGGTACCGGATTCATTCTTGGCATATTGGCCGCTGCCGACCCAGGGGGTTCCGTAGGCGACCACTCCGTTCCCGCTTCTCTGGACAATCATGCGCTCGTCGCTCAAGACGGACGCGCCCCCCTTCGCAAAGAGCTGGGCCAAGGTCGACTTTCCCGCGCCGGATGGTCCGGTGAAAATGTAGCCGCCCTTTGTAGACAGGACGCCGGCAGAGTGAAGAACAATCCCCCCGTCCCGAGCCACTCTGGTGAGCAGGCACAACTCGACAATCGGATTGAGGACCTGCATCGGCACCCATCCGGTCATTCCCTCCACACTCTGTGCGAGCACGAAGGCCTGCACGGTCGCAAAATCAGGCGAGAGAGTCGCGAGGATTCGGGGTTGCAAAGTCTGAGTATCCAGACACTCCAAGGCGAAGCCGGCATCTGATTCAAACAGAGTCCAGAGCCCGTGACAGGCATCGAAACGGACAGAACCTCTCCCAAGGAAGGGAAGCTCGCGAACGATCTGGAGATCGAGGCTGATATGGGGCCTTGGGGATGGCTCTGTGAGAAATTGGTCGAAGGGGCTCAATGGCCAGCCGATGGAAGGATAATTATCGGGTTCCTCGATTCGAATGCGATACCCGGCAATATGTAGGTGAATGTGCATGGACGTGTGAATCGCTAGGACGGGCGCGGGCCGCTGTCGCCCATGCCGCCGATGCTGTCCCCTTGCTTGCAGGGGATGATCCCGGTTCCTCGGCACGTGTTGTTACCGAAGCCGACCAAACCATTCATGGTCATCAAGCTGCAGGCGCTCAGAATCGCCTGTTCAGGATTGAGATCGACACGGTAGAGTGTGGGGGTCGCGTAGGATTTCTTCGCGCTCATGGCCGGTATCCTCCCTCAACAACAGGTGTACATTGATGGTTCCGTTCCGACTACGCCGGCCGCCGGCCGATGTCTCGCGCAACGATTTCTTGTTGACGCCGATCCGAAATAAGGGGACACATTCCACCGGTCATCGGGGTTGGGGTCCTTGAGGATTCAGGCCCTGAGAACTGTCTGCTCATGATCGAGATGAACATGGATGATTTGCGGCTGTCATATGGGTTTTTCACAATTGTAATGGACCGCTGTCTTTTTGCGGACTTTGCGCAACGGATGAATCAGAGGTTGATGCCATGTAGCTTCGGCCCGCGCCACTGCAATGTTGCAATCATAGGGAATGGGAGCTTCGGCCTCCTGACATTCCCATCGGGCATCGGACGGTTTCTTGTCGCAGAATGTATGGACCTTGCAGGTCCGACAGGGAGATTCGCTCTGGTATCGCAATGCCCGGATCTCATTGAAGAGCTGTTCAATGGCCTCTGGTAGTGGATAGGCTCGAAGCGACACGCGTCGCTCATATTGCAAGGTGCACGTGCCCAGTTCACCCCAGGCGTTGATGTGAATCGTATTCGTGGCGCAGCCGCAACGGAAGAGCCGATCTGTGCGGGGCGGGGACAAGTCGGCAGCGGAATGACAATCGTCTTCGGAGGGGTTGACTGTCGAACTGGCGCGTTGCAATGCGACGACCTCCTCCGGAGGTAACCGATAGGCCAGCGAAGACAGATCGCCGTTGAGCCGAGGAGAGAGCGAGGTCGTATATCCAAACGATTGACCGAAAGATTCCACGAAGTGCTTGATCTGCGGCAACTCGTCTCTATTCCAGTTCATGGCTTTGGTCTTCAAGGTGAATGGCAGACCGGCGGCCTTCAATAGTCTCAGTCCCCGCACAAACGCACGGAACGATCCCGGAACTTGCGTGAACCAGTCGAACCGTTCTTCGTTCACGGAATGACACGAGATATCGATGGTGAAAGGAGGGGCGTGCTGGAGCCGATCGATGATGCTTCTGGTGAAGAGCGTCCCGTTCGTATAGAGCTCGAGCAGAAAGCCTCGACGGTACGCGTGGTCATAAATGTCCCAGAAATGTTGGTGCTGAAAAATCTCTCCGCCGGTGAGATTGAGCCAGACAATCCCGAGCTCGGCCATCTCGTCGATGAGTCGCATGATTTCCGTCATGCTCAGCTCGCGAGGGAACCATTGTTTACTGTTGTAGGGATCGGTATAGCAATGCAGGCAATGCAGGTTGCAGCGGTAGGTCAATTCCAGTTGTGCCTTGATGACACGCTCGTCAGCAGCGGCTCGGTCGTGGATCCGTCGACTGAAGTCGCGGTACTCCATCGTGGGACGTATCCGCGCTTCAGGCATGCATCACGCTTGGCTGTAGCAGCACGGAAGCAGCCTTGCCATTCCAGGGGCAACCGAAGGTCGGCAGGGAGCCGTAGAATCCTTCCTTGAAAGACCCGCGGCGCAGATCATAGCCCCCTGTCCGGTTCCCCGAGCAGAGCTGCAAATATCCGTAGGCATCGATATGGAAGGATCGCATGCCGCTTCGACAGGGCGACGCCGGCACGCTCTGCCGTTGACAGGTCTCCTGCGACAATTGAGGGTCTTGTCGGTTGAGAGTCTCTACTTCCTCGGGCGTGAGGCTGAATCGGAAGGGACCATCCGACCCGTCCAGCGCCGGCCGCATGTCCTCGCCCAATTTGAAGCCGACCGGACCAAGACCCTGAACATATCGTTTGACGTCCAGAATTTCCCGTCGATTGAGCGTCATGGCGGTCGCTTTGAGCACGAGAGGCACCCGGCGCTCGATCAACAATCGAATCGCGTTCATGCAGCGTGCGTAGGAGTGGTGTCCCTGGGTCACGGCCTCGAAAGTTTGCCTTGTGAATCCATGTAGGCTGATTTCGACGGCGTGTGGAGGGAGAGCGGCGATTCGGTCCGCCACAGTGTCGGTAATCAGTGTGCCATTGGAGAATAGTGTGACGAGAAACCCTTTCGTGATCGCACGCTCGTAGAGAACGAAGAAATCAGGTCTCGCCAAAGGTTCGCCTCCGGTGAGGCAGAGTTCCAGACAGCCGGCGTCAGCCAACTCGTCCATGATGCGAAGGATTTGCTCGGTTGTCAGTTCCTCACGAATCTTGTCCGTGTGGTTGTAGCAGTCGGTGTAGCACATCACGCAACGCAGATTGCAACGACAGGTGATCTCCCACTGGCAGTAGAGGGGAAAGCGGTCGGGCAGGTGCCGGAGGTTATGTCGTCGGACCATCGGTGACAGAAACCTCTTCAATGGCCTGAATCGAGAGAAGATCTGCCAGCAGAGTCTCAAAATCCTGACGCAGTTGTTCCGCGGTCACATCGTATTCTTCGAAAAAATCCGCGTGAATGTCTTGCACCGACCGTTTACCGTCGATCCGGTTCCACAAGGCCGCACCGGTATCGTTCAAGACATAGATGCTGTTCACGTCGCTGAGTCGGCGCTTGATGGGAACCAAGATGCATTCGCCGGCGACGTCGCGCTGCACGAAATCAGGATTCTTACTGTAGATGGTCGCGAGCGGCATACGCGGCGTGAGGATAGCAAATCTCCTGAGGGCCTTCCAGTGCAATTTGGTGAGGATCAGGATGTGGTGGAAGAACGGTCGTTAGGCGCCTGAACCGGGTGGGGGAAGAAAACTGACGATCGCAAATCCTTGCCTCCAGTTGAGCTCACGAATGTGGACATTCGCTTCCTGCAATTCTTGCTGAATTTCTGATTCCTGTTGGAAGGCGTGGAGAAAATGGCCCTGAGCACATCTATCGCCATGTTGGTAGGTGGGATTGCTTCCGGGTAACATGGCAAGCACCTGGTTCAAACCGTGACTGACACGTTGTGAGCGCGATGGGGGAGAGCGATCAATGAGAAACTGGAGGATAGCCATCCCTTCCGGAACGAGATATTGCGCGAGATGGGCGAGCCAGGCCTGCCGCCGAGCGCGTCCTGGGATGGAACTGTACATAATACCAGACATGATGGCGTAGTGGAAGTGTGCGGGTAGGAAAGGCAGGCGTAAGAAATCCGCTTGTACGAACTGCGCCGGGATTCGTCGCGTTCGAGCAATCCGCGCGGCGACTTGCAAGGCGATTCCATTGATGTCAAGACCGACCACATTGAGCCCACGCTGCGCCAGGGCGACGGCTTCTCTTCCGACCCCCGCCCCGAGCACGAGTAAGCGGCCTGACGTGATGCCATGACGGTCCATCGTGTCTTGCTCCCATCCCTCCAGTGTCCATTCATACACATCGGTCGTAAAGTGTTGGGCGGTTTGGGGATAGCTCTTGTCATAGTGCCTCTTGACGAGCGATATGAGGTCGAGCGGTGAAAGCATTGCCGGCAGGAGATTACTCAGCAGCATGGCGAACCGCTGGAGGAGACCCCCGATGAATTCCAATCCTTTCGCGAGCACTCGGATCAGGTTTCCGACGTAATACACGATGATACCTCTGATTCGCAGTTGGGAATCCCAGTTCGACAGGACCATCGACGTCGCGGCAGGCAGCTAAAAATACTTTGTCAGCAAACTGGCTGCCTCGGATGCGCCACTCAGCGGCGGCGGAGGATAGGGTGGACTTGCCGAAGCCCAGGCTGTCGACAAGGTTGTCTTCCATCGGCCGGCAAGAAAATCATCCACGGTCAATTCGGCTCCCCGTCCATACCGGTGAAGATAATCGACCAGGGACTGTTCATCGGCAAAGTTGTACCGACGTACGTACACCACGGGCTTCTGCAGAGCCACCGCCTCGACAATCGTGCCATACCCAGGCTTGGTCATGATGAGGTCGACGGACGCCATCACGGTTTTGAAGGAAAAGGGGAGGGCTTCGTTCGATACGACTCGTGTGAGGCCGGGAGGCACGGGGCCACCGACGATAAAACGGAAAGGCGCCATTGCATCCAGCGTGTCGAAGGGAAGCGTCTCCAGTTGAATGCCACCAAATCCGACGAGCACCACGCAGTCCGAATCCGATGCGCCGAGAATGGTTCGTAACGCATCAGCCTGTGGTTCATCCGGTTCTCCGATAGGACCAACATCGTAGATGTGATGGAACGTCTTCATGGGCAGGCCTGGAGTCACACGAATGAAACCGACTGCTTGTTCATAGGCCTCGCGGATACAATCCATGACGCATTGTTCTGCCTCGGGATCCTTTCCGATGTAGTTCGCCAGGACGAGATCCCATGATAACGAGCAGAGGCCGAGCGCAGGCACGCCTGCTTCAGCCCCCCCGGCAATGGCAAGGTGTGAGATATCGGAGAGCACGAAAACCGGAGCAGCAGCACGGATCAAGCCCGCTTCAGTTTGGACCTTCGCATGCCAGTTCTCGTGAAAACTTCTATGTGCGGCCCAGGTTTTCGCCACATCGATGGTGAGGGGACCCTGTTGAATGCACCCGATGTCCTGCGTGGCAGGGCTGCGTTGCCATGGGATGTGCAGACGTGGCTCAAAGAACGAGGAAGGCACGGTGGTGCGTAGAATCACCGTGAGGCCCCGGACCTGTTTCCCTAACGCATTCAGCACAGGAACAATCTGAGCCGCATGGCCGAATCCGTGCGCTGAGATGGAACACCAAATCAGAGGCATGGCAGGGTGCCGACGAAGACACTGATCGCACCCCCCCGGCCCAAGTGCGCAGAGGCGCACATCTCACTAGGCGGTGTTCTCGGATCGGAATCTTCCTTGATGGACTTCCGAATGTGCTCTTCCGGTTCTTGGAAAACGTACAGGCTCACTGTCTCGCCGGTGTGAGCCAACGTGAGGCTCGTTGTTCCTCGCATCGCGCACCCTGCGGCCGTGTTGGGGAAGGAATGCCTCTTGGAGTGTTCGGAAGGGGCGGGTAAGAAAACGCCATGCATACCTCGTTCTTGATTCAACTGCTCGACATGTCGGATTCTAGGGGAGCGATATTGTACTGTAACTCGAGATCAAACTCGTCGATCAATTCGTTGGCCGCTTCACGTCCGAGATCGGACCGGACTTCGTTCACGACCAGTTCGATTGCGACCGCTGCATGTTGGCCATACTGGGTCATGGCCGATTCAATCCTTTGCCTGGCGTCCTCGATTGTCATGACAGGTCTCCGTAAAGCGTTTATCCAAGGGTGGCGATCAGATCCCGCATTTCAGGCACCAGATCCATCCCTCCGTTGGATCGTCCTGATACTGCGGCATCGATGCCGGCTTTCAATACGGATCGTGCTTGCTCTCTGTTCCCGAGCGAGGCGAGTGCCCGACCGAGCGCGAGATGGGAGGCAACATGGGTCGGATCAAGCTCTGTCGCGACTGTTAGATGTTCGACGGCTTCTTGAATGTCGCCGCCTTCTTGGAGGATCTTGTTTCCGAGGCCGTACCGCCCAAGAAAGCCCTTTGGATTCTTCTCAACCATCAGACGAAACGCGTCAATGTTCATCGCGGTTCCCCATTCAAGACCAATCGATCCTTCACTGGCCGATAGATCTTACCATTCTGGTGCTCTCATCGGCTACCCAGGGATGGACAACATTCCAGCGCGTCGTTGCTGAAGAGGAGCCAACAGGGATGAGGTGAAGATCGTTGAAGGAGGGTCAGCGCTCCTGGTTGAAGGCAGAGATCATGTGCGGTCCGGGCGCATCTGTCGCAGGAGACTGTCGAGCAGCGTGCTGTCTTCCGTCAAAGCCGGAAGTTGGTAGCGTTTGTCCACTAACACGACCCGTTCCAGGCAGCGGACCGCCGCAACGAAATTCTCTCGTTGTCGATAGATATCGGCGAGCATCCGCAAGCAGGCAGCTTCACCGGCCTCGTTTCCCAATTTAATGAAGTGCTCGGACGCATTGTTGAAGCATCGTTCCGCCTCGAGGAGGTCGGCACTGTCAAGAAAAGTCTTTCCCATCTGGCTGTACGTAATGGCCAGCCCTTCCTCGTTCCCGACGATGCGATGCTGATCCAGCGCCAGCTTGAATGTGATCACGGCTTGATCCCAGTGGTGCTGACGAGCTTCCTCCACCGCGAGATTATGGTGCAAAATGCCAAGCGCACGATGATCGTTCAAGGGGGTTAGCAAATCCAACGCCTCGAGATAGTAGGGACGGGCCTTTTCCGGCCTGCCGGCCCCGACGTGCAGGTTACCCAGGTTGACGAGGGTGTGGGCCACGGCGTGCTGGTCACGTTCCGTGCGCTGAATGGCTAGTACTTCTCGATAACACCGTTCGGCGGTCTCGAAATCTCCAGCGAGGGCGCAACTATTACCAAGATTGCCGAGTGAGGAAGAGAGTTCACGCGGGGTTCCAGAGACACGGTCATCAGCCACGGCCGCTTCCCAGGAGACTCGCGCCTGGAGAGCGTCGCCTCGATGGAAATAGATACGGGCCCGGTGTTTGTCCTGATCGGACATGATATTTGCTGGAATCGACTGACGGGTTAGGGGCTCTGTGCTAGGATTCCCTCATCCAACTTCGACCGTTTCATATGGAAGAATATTTCACACCGTTTCTCGTTTATTGGACGATCGGCGCCTCGTTCTTTTTTGTCGAATGGCTACGGCCTGCGCGTCCTCTCAACTATCGAGCTGTCTTTTTCGGTGACCTCATCGCCCTTGGAGCCTACAATCTCTTTTTTCTGGCCGCCATCTATGTGACTGATCGTATCGCAATCCCCAATTATGTGCCATGGCGGTTTCAGGCGCTGCCTTTTGCGGTTAAGTTGCTTGTCTTTTTCTTACTGGTCGATTGCAGCGCCTATTGGCTCCATCGTCTATGGCATACGCGGTGGATGTGGCACATCCACAAGTGGCATCATGCGCCGACGTATATGTACTGGCTCGCAGGTGTCCGGGCCAGCTTGCCACAGGTCATCATGGCCGGGCTTCCGTTCCTGATCTGGCTGCCGCTGCTTAGGCCGGTTCCTCCGGTGTTCTTCACGTGCTACTCCGTCTTCCTCATCGTCACGAATAACTGGATGCATATGAACGTGACGTGGCGATCGCAATGGCTGGAATGGATTTTGGTCACCCCCAGGTATCATCATGTTCATCATGATGATGATCCGGCACTGTACATGCGAAACCTGGGAGTGGTGTTCACATTTTGGGACCGGCTGTTCGGGACCTATGCCGATCCAGAGCTCATCACGAAGGATATTCGATTCGGGATTGGCGAGCCGGCTAATCAAATCCGTCTGGCGATCGGCTTGTGAACAGAGTTCAGAGCCTTCCCACGAGATACGTTTCACGGTTTTCCGAGAAAACCATTCCGGTCAGAAACGCTTCACCAACGACGCTTCACGAGATACGGTCCTATGTCAATCGCCGCCCTTCACGGTATCGCGCCGAAATTCTTCCTGCGTCTCATCTTCGTCCTCGAGTCCAAGTCCGGCGCGGAATGACCCATACAATTCGGTGATCTGCTCGACATCGTGGACATCCTTGCCGTCGACTGAAGCCAAGTAGGTTTTGCACAGTTTCACACCGGTTTCGAAGTGATGTGCGACCGTTTGTTCCGTCACCTGTTGCCAAGTGATATAAATACAAAATGCCTGAAAGGAACGGGCCTGTGGATAACGACGGGCAAGCCTGATCAATTGTTCGTAGGCGTCTCTCGCCGTCGCGCCCGCATTCGACGAGAATGTTTCTTCCAGTTCGACGGCGCGGTCCCAGTCGGGGCCAAGTTCGGCTTCGGATCGACTAAAGGCTTGTTGAGCGGCTAATGCCGGGTCGACGTTCATGGTTACCTCCTACACGCTCGTACATGGTATGTGGGCCCTGTCATACTGGACATGAAAGCACTGTCTATTCCAGTAGGAGGAAAGAACCCTCACTGTCTGAAGCAAAAGCGTCCAGGTCTCCGCGACGCCGTCTGAGGATCTTTTCAATCACTGAGGTTGAGCAATTGCCGCACCGGAGCCAAACCACTTTTGGAGGGTACCCGAAGAGAAAGCTGCGCTGATGAAAGTCTGCGTCCTTGGTAACAATAGTCAACCCATGTCGCACTGATAGTTCCAAACTGCTTCGTCCGTCGCATCCTTCAAACCGACATCACGCACATGCTGGGAGCCTGGAAATTCCTTATGTAGGGCGGCGACGAGCCGATAGGAAAGATTCTGATCCAGGAGCAGTGTCACTGCAGAGGAAGCGACACCAATTTCCGTTCGCGATCGGCAGCGAATTCAAAACAGGCTCGGATGTCTTCACGGGTTAAGTCGGGAAAATCTTTCAAAATCTCATCCTCGGTCATACCAGAAGCAAGATATTCCAGCACATCATAAACGGTGATGCGTAAACCACGGATGCAAGGCTTGCCGCCGCGCTTGGCTGGATCAATGGAGATGCGATTGCCGTACTTCATATTGTGAAGACTAGCCGAGAGATGATCAAAGATCAAGGTGCTTTAGGATGTCGCTTCATGTCGCTTCCATTTTGAATGGAAAGCACTTTCTCCAGTTAGACGGCGAGGTCCACTCGGAATCGATTCGAGTTTCCGATTGATGGCAGGAATCTTGGACATTGATAGCAGGATCGAGACGCATGGATTACATTCGATTTCAATAGTGGCGATGAAGGTCGATAGGTTAGACACCACTGCAATCCGGTGCAATGCTCACGTGGAATTACCAAACAATACCGTATTTCGTTCCACACCTGACTCTTTCGCGTAGTGTTCAAGAAGAGAGGTCGTTGAAAGCATTCTTAGTATCCTTAAGCACTGCGCCGCTTGTCAGACCTTTGCGATGGGCTTCGATCACACTCGCAGAAGGGCTCGTGAATGTTTGAATTTCAGTCATGTCTAGGCGACGATTGAATTCTAATACGCGTTGTTTCCACAGATGCAATAAATTGAATAGGGTTCTATCAGAGTGTTGATTGAGCGCACCTGAGGAGATCACGGTTTCTAGAGTGGCATTGTATAGTCGAGGGTAAACGCTTGGAACAGTTTTTGGCTGGCTGTCGGGTTGGAAAAGGGAATCTTCAAGGACTCGTTTATTCGAATGCAGCAATCACCATCCAATGGCGCATTGAGATTCAACCTTAAGGGTTACTGGGAGTAGGTCTTATCGTCCTCCTGGACGAGCCAGTACCGATAAAGTGCTACGACAGCTGGCACAATTGCAAGCAGAGCATATCGGTAAGCAGGCATGCAGCTATCCACCTTGTTCTTAAGTCTGATTGATTGCATAGCTTTTCCCGCCCAGCCAACGGCAATTGGCTGAGTATCCTGTTGCATCCCCCATGAGCCCGGCCAGTCCTATACAGTGCCCACGTTTACTTTCCTTCCCGCGGCTCGTTAGACTGCGGACATGAGTGATGAGAAGCCTTTTGGCCGGCCGTTGTCGGAACCGGTCTCAACCGATCCCGTCGATCGCGTCATCCGTTATCACCTGCAAACCAAGCATCATTTCAACCGCTATGCCCGGTCGCTGGGATTTCTCGATTGGGCCAATCAACCGGATCCCTTTCGCCGGTTCGAAGGGGCCGCGCTCATCCCGCTTCCTCTCTTAAAGCCGGACGACGAGCCCCGGTCGCCATCGTATGACGCGCTCTACGAGAAGGGCGGCATTCCTTCGCAACCAGTGACCGTACGGACGATCTCGCGTTTTCTTGAATTCGCTCTGGCCCTATCGGCCTGGAAGCGAGCCGGGGATATGCAATGGGCGCTGCGCAGCAATCCATCCAGCGGCAATCTTCACCCAACGGAAGGCTATCTCGTGGTGCCTCAGATTGATGGGTTTGATCTGCAACCCGGGCTCTACCATTACGCGCCGAAGGAACATGGACTGGAACTGCGGGCTGAGTTCTCGGTGGAACAGACCGCGCGACTGTTACGTCCTCTGCCTCCTTCCTCTTTCTTGATTGGTCTAACCTCGATCCATTGGCGAGAGGCGTGGAAATATGGTGAGCGGGCCTTTCGGTATTGCAACCATGACGTAGGTCATGCGATCGGGAGCGCGAGGATCGCTGCTGCGACGCTTGGATGGAAGATGGTTCTTCTGGACGCGATGGATCAGGGGACAGTGGCGATGTTGTTGGGGGTAGATCGCAAAAGGGATTTTCTCAACGCCGAGCCTGAGCATCCGGATTGTCTGGCCGTGGTCTGGCCATACATGGACGGTAGGCGTGAGACGACTTCATTTCCACTGTCCCTTGATCTGGCTGCCGTTGAAGCGGTGTCGGTTGCCGCATGGCATGGACAAGCTAATCGGCTGAGCCGGGAAAATCCTGTCCCTTGGGAGATCATTGATGAGGTGGCAGCGGCAAGCTGGAAGTGGAATGGTGAGAAGACCATTGTCTCGTGGCAACCTGATCGGACCCTGGCCCCAAACTCCCAGACAGCTCAGCCCTCACGCGTGGCGCCTCACAGAGATCAGACGGCAGGGCAACTCATCCGTCAACGGCGCAGTGCAGTGGCGTTCGATGGGACCACGTCAATTTCCTCGGCGGCGTTTTATAAGATGTTGGCTCGTGTGATGCCCGATAACGAGGGCGTCCAATGCGAACGACCGGTACCCTGGGATGTCTTGTGCTGGGATGCAGCCATCCACCTGCTCCTGTTTGTCCATCGCGTTGACGGACTAACGCCGGGTCTGTACATACTGGCTCGTGATCCCAAGAAGGTGCCCTTCCTCAAACAATCGATGAATCCCGAATTGGAATGGACCGGAGCCCCTGGGTGTCCCAACGATCTGCCGCTCTATTGGCTACTGGAAGGTGATGCGAGACGACTGGCAGGCCAAGTGAGTTGCCATCAGGATATCGCGGCTGACAGCGCCTTCTCTCTTGGGATGCTCGCCGAATTCGAGGGGCGCTTGCGGCAGGATGGCGCATGGTGGTACCCACGCCTGTTCTGGGAAGCCGGTCTCGTAGGACAGGTCCTCTATCTCGAGGCGGAGGCCGCAGGAGTCAGGGCAACCGGTATCGGGTGCTTCTTTGATGATCCCGTCCACGAGATCGTGGGGGTGAAGAATCTTTCCATTCAGTCACTGTACCATTTCACCATTGGCGGCCCCGTCGAGGATATGAGGCTGATGACGTTGCCCCCGTATGCTCACATTCATCGATAACGATTGTGTCAGTGGCTTACGATAGGAAAGCTCATGTTTAAGATTAAGAAGAAAAGTGAGAGAGCTACGCCGCCGACCCTTTATAACATTATCGAAGATTACACGGAGTTTGATGCCCCTGGGAATGTCACGGTCTGTGCCATGACGGAACAGGAGGATCTCGCCACCCACGCAAGGATTCTCTCTGAAAGTTACGATGTGCCTCTTGACACGATGAGGACACTCCTTTCCGAGGGCGGAACCTATGTCTATCCTCAGGTGGGCGGACTCGTCACCAAAGGCTTGTTTGCCTGCCGGATTGATCTCACGGGCGAAAAGCCCAAGCAAACCTGGGTGCTGGATCTGATGCAATTTGCGGAAGCCGAGCAACTGACACGATTACAATCGTGGACATTGGAGGAAGCAGCCGCCCAGGTGTTCTTTCGAACCCTCCCTGCGGAACTCCAGGCCAAAGTCGCTCAAAAGAACCTTGGTTTGGACTACAGGACGCTGGATAGAACAGTGGCAAAGGCTGGCGACATCAAGTACATCGATTTCCGCAAAGACTGGTCTCCACATTTCAAACGCTTATGCATCATGCCGGATGGGCGCCTGGTGGAAACGGGCGGGGTGGACGAATTCGCGCTGCTGCATCGTATTACCAACGCTCAGGCCAAGAGGCTGATTGAAGAAGGTGGGACATTGGAAGTCGATGGAGAAGTCCTGGCCTGTCAGATCGTCAACGGCCAGCCGGCAGTCGCGCGATTCAACAGCAAGCAATATGCAAAGGCAAAGGAACTGGTGCAAACCAAGACACTCCATTTGATGGACGCGTTGAGCGAGGTCGGCTACAGCGATCCAGCCATGATGCGTGGGCTGCAACGGAAAGATCTTGGCGGTCGGGTGTGAACCAAGATTTCTCGCAGGAGACTTCTGACGGTCGCCACAAATAGACCAGCCATGATCTAAAACAATTCATCGGGTCGGAGAGCAAAGGGTCGAGCAACAAGCGTCTGCGCGGCGCGGTTTCGCCGCGGGTATTCAAGAAACCTTTGCGGAGCCGTGCGCACAAGCAATGTGTCGACCGGTACCTGCAGGAGTGGATGCATGAAACGACGAGGTGGGAATGGTCACGAAACTGCTAGTTCCCCGTGCCGCTCTTTTTCACTCCACTTCAGGGCGAGGTGCATGCCGAGCAGAGCGCCCGCCACATTGTCGATGAGATCCAGCAGTGACGTGCTCCTGTTGTGGCAGTAGACCTGATACAATTCGATTCCTCCCGACAGGATCAACGCGAGGACGAATACGGCTGCGTACGAGCCTTTCCGTCCTTGCAAACGGATGGTGTAGAGGAACCCGAATGGTACGAAGAGCAGAATGTTGGCGACAACGTCAGCAAAAAGGTCCAAGACAATGGGCGGAGATTCGAGTTGCTCCTGCGTGGGCACCCACTTGATGTACTGCCAGTGGGAGTGGCCGACGAAATTGCTCAAGGGAAGGACGCCGACCATGAGGATGAATATTGTCCAAGCAATCCATAGATGGGTCCGCTTCGGGTAAAAACGTGTCATGTGCAGGGTTAAGCAGCCTACTTAGGTTTCGCTCGAGTACATTCGGATTCTCTCAGAACCTGCTGCACTGTATCCAGCAATATCTGCTTGTTAATCGCTCCCAGGACACCATCTTAAGAAACGCTCCTTCGGGCACAATGATGTCGGTTTCGGGGACGGCAAGGCAGGTGGTGTGGATCGAGCTGTATTACCGAATGGCCAGCTCTTCCTGGACGGCGTGAAGCATCTGCTGAAGATCGAATGGCTTTTCGAACGTCCGACGTGCCCCGAACAGTTTCGCGACATCGAGAAAATTTCGGTCTCCCTGTGCACCCGTCATCGCGATAATCTTGGCGTCCAAGTATTCCCTGGTCATTTGTAGGGTCGCCTCAAGGCCATCGACCTCCGGCATCAGGAGATCCATGATAACCAAATCGGCCCGGTCTTTCTGATAGAGACTGAGCGCCTCCCGTCCGTCGGTAGCCTCCATCACGCGATGTCCCGCTTGCTCCAGCACTTCGCGAAGCAGATTTCTGATCGAGGCTTCGTCATCGATAACAAGGATTGTGGCCATATCATTTCCTTCCGTGCATTGTTCAACGTCCGGTCGTCACGATGGATGTTCTGGTCTCATCCAATTCCTACGTCGAATGAAGGAAATCTTACCTTTGGAATAGAGAACTGTCTAGGAAAGAACGGAAATGCGATCCCCAAGACTGCGTTAAGCCTTGAGTGCTACGGTCACCAACCTGATCCATGGCACTGGGTCTCTGGTAGAGATCCATTTTGATGACGAGGAAACGAGATCCACCGGCTGGACGTCGGTTAGCCGGACGTGAATATCGGTAGAGATTGAGCAACATGCCTGGCCCTTGGCCATTGCCTGTCGAAAATATTCGATGAGAAAGGACGCCATCATGAATCTATGCTGGTACTTAATACCTCATCGTGCGGGAGGGCATTGTCCACCCCCAGCTGCCGGCAGAGATCACTGACCTGGGTGCCCGCCTCCGCCTGACGCAGCGCGTAGACGACCTGTTCTTCGGAAAATTTCGACCGCTTCATGGGTCCACTCCTTTCGTCCTGGACCGCCGAAGCCGTCAGTCTACTCCAGTTTTACCCTGTTGTCGTTTTCAGGGGAGACGTCAAGGGATAAAATGCAGGCAGCCAAGAACCTCATCAACATCTTTGAGCGGAATCCAAAAATGCAGGGAGTTCATGGGGCGGTGTCTGCTTTGAAACACCTGATCCTGGAGCCATCGCGTGCCGGCCCTGTTCATAGGGCGGCTTGTTAGAGGGCTTCATCGAAGGACATGCCCGCCGAAGCGGTGGAGGACCGTCGAAGCTAGCGACATGTACGTGACGCTTGCGGAAGCGATCTGCTCTCACCCCTTGTATTTGACCGCGACGCCGCTCACCGATGTGCAGGTGAAACTATAGACGTTATAGATGATTGGCAAGAATCCATAGAGACTGCTGGAGACCGTGACGTTGATTAACGCATCGCCGCCTTTTTGCGCTAATGCATCCTCAACAGCCTTGGAAAAGGTCGAATCCCCAAATGGGATGACACCAAGGATGAAGTGCCGACAGCCGGATCCCTCGACCGCTCCCAGCTCCTCGAATCCCACGCCCGACCGAAGTGTCTCCGCATTGTTGGCCGATGGTTTGGTGACGATGCCGAGGCTTCCTACCGACGTACAGCCGGTCAAAAAGACGATTCCAAGAAGAAGTACCGCGCACCATCTCGATGAGCGTTGCATGGATCCTCCTGCTAAAGAGTTAGGGTGTTTGGCAGCGTACGAGACAGGTGCCAGGCCATTGTGCTTATGGCGCAATGCAGCTCGCTGAGGGAAGGACTTTGATGAGAACGAGGTTTCCCTCTACTGGTACAAAAATGGGTCAAAAAAGCTCGGGATGCGTGAACCGAGGTGCCTGAGAGGAATTTGTATGTAAGGAACATCGCTTTGCCACGGGTAACGGGCTATCATATCCCGTCATCAAAACGTAAATTGTCATACCTGTGGCTTTTAGCTACCCACCATACTTGGTCGCGCAGTCCTGTAGCTTCTGCATGCACGGGCCGATCATGTCACAGGCTTCCTGAAGCTTCATCACGGCCGCCAGGTGTTCTTCCATGTAGGGACTTCCGAGGTCCAGGGCTTCAATACCACAGCACGCCTCGCCCAATCGCTCTCCCGCCTGTCGTAGCTCCCGACAGA
>JBEVJJ010000134.1:0-3397 GCA_040510255.1 Nitrospiraceae bacterium
GCATACGCTCTCGCCATGTGCCAAATATCGAAGCTCTCAAACCGAAACGGCATGCAGTACTTATCTTCAGACTTCTATGGATCTCAGCTTCTCGACTATCAGCTATCAGCCATCGGCTATGAGCTCTCACAGATTTAGGACCGGAAACTTTGGCAGCGATGAATCCGCCACCCCGGTCAGCCTGGCGACGATCTCGGAGAGCTGATGGAATCGTTCCATTTTGACCGGTTCGAATCCATAGCCCAGCACGGCATGATTCGCCGCGTCCAGCAGAGGCTTCATTTTCGGCCAGTCGCGGAGAAAGGCCTGTCCCATTGGATCACCCAGCCCGGCCAGTGTCCGGAATTGGCTCTGTAGCGAGAGCTTGTACTTGCCATCCACGTCGTCCAGAAAACAGGTGCGACAGGTTTCTTGTAGCGCCGGGGGCAACTGCTCCGGTCGCACATCCCAGGTTTTGATCTTGTATTGCTTGAAGAGCTGTCGCTGTGCAAACGCCTCGAGAGCCCGTACAAGCGCCAGCATCGCGGCTTCCCCATGGTGATCGGCCTGGGCACGGCGGTGCGCATGGGCCAGGAGGTCCAATACGACCCCTTCCTTCACGTCGGCCGGGTCGAGGACGATCTTTTCCAGAAATACGCTGTTGGCTTTGATGGCCGGCAGTACCTGCTTGAGTCCTGGAGGACCACCCCACAGCGAAGCCATCTCCAACGCCTTGACGGCTGTTTTGAGTTTGTCCCAGGCCTGCCGGTACTGGAACCGATCCCACAGCCCGTACCCCTCTGCGAGATCGGCCAAGGCACGATACAATGGTTTCTGCCCGCCGCTCACGCGCATCTCCAGATGTTGAAAGAGCAGCCGTGTAGACCGGAAGGCCCCGCGATTGAATAACTCACATCCCTCCCGCCTGGTGAATATGGCAGCTTCATCCCAAGGGTTTCCCTGCAACCATCGCCGCTCTTGTCCATCGATCAGAAGCGGTGCGTCTTCGCTTGGATGCCCGGCATCGATACTGGTGACGGTAATGAGACGAGAGGTCCAGGGAAGACTCGCAGACGCGAGGGCCGCCGCCATCGCCGGAGTAGCTCCGGTGAGATCGACGACAAGGTCTCCAAAATGGACTTCCCACGTGCGGAAGAGATCGTGAATCGTACGGGAGAGGGACTGATGGCAAAGAATGACATCGCCGGGATCGGTCGTGATAACGCAATCCCAGCGCTTGGGCATTTGCTGAATCTGAGGTTGGATCGCTGTGTCGATGTGAATCCTGGCCGATTCGGGTGCGAAAAAGCAGAGCAATTCCGGATTGAGCCGGTTGATGACATAGACCGCAGCGGCCGGCTGATCGGTCAATGCCACCAACAATGCCTTGACCGATTGTTCCGTCGCCATAGGGCGCGGACTATATCATCGCGTGGCCTTTCCGATCAACGTGCGATGGCCGGATCTTCGACGGGTCTTCTCCTCGTGTACGGGTCATCACCTCCACTGATAGAATGAATGTTCCGTCGTAGATAGTCCGTTGTTTGCGCGTTTGCGAAAAGCTCGTATACTTCATTACGATCCTACGGCTCACAGGAGACTGCGCCATGATCTTTTTTCCGTTCACCCTGATCGCGATGGTTCTGTGGGGGATCCCTGTACCCGCTTATGGTGAACCGCCGGCGCCATCCTATGCCTGGAAGGAGGGTCCGACCGAGGTCCTACTCGGTGAGCAAGCCATGCTCACACTTCCCGCCGGCTACTCATACCTTGGTCAGAAGGATACACAGCGCGCCCTGAAAGACATGGGCAATTTTCCCTCCGGCGTGGAACTGGCCCTCGTGACCGGGGCAGGGGATCACGCGCAGTGGTTTGTGGTGCTCCGCTTTATCGACGCCGGATACGTAGCTGATGACGACGCGGCCGATTGGGACGCGGACGCGATGCTGGCCTCGATGAAGGAAGGAACCGAGGCCGCCAACGAGAAGCGAAAACAGATGGGCATCCCACCCATCACAGTCCGAGGCTGGGAAGAAAAACCGCGCTATGACAAGCGCAGCAATAAGGTCGTGTGGGCCGTCTCCAGTCAAGAACAGAACGGGGTGGGCGTGAATTACAATACGCTCACCTTGGGCCGTCACGGTTATATCAGCATGAATATGGTCGGTTCGCTGGAAGACCTGCCCCAGCTCAAACCTCACACGAATGTGCTGCT
Organism: Nitrospiraceae bacterium; assembly: GCA_040510255.1. GTDB lineage: Bacteria > Nitrospirota > Nitrospiria > Nitrospirales > Nitrospiraceae > DASSBQ01. The sequence continues at coordinate 2,195 of JBEVJJ010000134.1, forward strand.
CGCCAATCTGAACTTCGTCGATGGCAAACGGTACACCGATTTCGACAGTACCACGGACAAAGTGGCTGCCGTGGGGTTGGCTGCGCTGATCGCGGGAGCGGCCTTCAAGTCCGGCCTGTTGGCCAAACTCCTCCTTTTGGTGGTGGCTTTTAAGAAAGTCATCATCATCGGCATCATCGCACTCGCGGCGCTCCTCACCAGAATCTTCAAGAAGAGGCCAGCACCGGTCTCATGAAAACCCTCCTGCTCCTCCTGGCCGGTCTCAAGTTCGGCAAGGTTCTACTCACCGGCGGGACCATGCTCCTGTCGATGTTTGCCTATGCCTTTATCTTCGGGTGGCGATATGCCGTAGGGTTCGTCTTGCTGATCTTCTGCCATGAGATGGGACATTACCTGGCCGCGAAGCAACGGGGACTAGCCGTCGGAGCTCCGACGTTCATCCCATTCGTTGGAGCATGGATCCAAATGAAGGAACAGCCGGTCGATGTCGAAACCGAGGCCTATGTCGGAATCGCCGGACCGGTAGTCGGCACCTTGGCCGCAGCCGGTTGTTATTACGCCGCGGATTCGCCGCAGAGCCTGATGATGGCGCTCGCCTATGGCGGATTCATGATCAATCTGTTCAACCTGATCCCCTTGTCTCCGCTGGACGGAGGGCGGATCACGGCGATCATATCTCCCAGAGTCTGGTGGCTGGGGGTTCCGATTCTGATCGGACTGTTCATCTGGAACCAGAGTCCAATGCTGTTGCTCGTCGCCGTTATGGCCGTCCCTCACCTCTTGTCGACGATCCGCAAGAATCAGGATGGTGGAGTCCCCGACAAATATTACGACGTCCCTCTTGCAACGCGTTTCGAATACGCGTTGTATTACTTTGCGCTGGCCGGTTTTCTCGGGGTCATGAGTTACAATTCACACCGGGCTCTTCCTTCCTGACACCAATCGATCAAACTCATCCGGTCAGCTTCATACGCGTCGAAGTGACGAGGGCAGGCCGGAGGGTTGCCTATCCTTGACGGCCTTCGGAAAGCCGCTTAGACTGCGCCCGTGTTCACGTCCCCTCTACCCACCCCTATGAGGGCTCGATGACCTGGTGGCTGTGGATTTTTCTGGGCCTGGTCCTGCTGGGGATCGAAATTCTGACACCGGGCGGGTTCTACATCCTCTTCTTTGGACTGGGGGCTCTCGTCGTCGGCGCGCTGA
>JBEVJJ010000135.1:0-20555 GCA_040510255.1 Nitrospiraceae bacterium
TGGTTCCGGTGCCATCTGGGTTGGACGCCGCCGAGGCTGTCAGCCTCGTGCTGAACTACGTCACGGCGTACCAGATGCTGCATCGCTCCGCTAAGGTCAGACCCGGCCAGCGCGTGTTGATTCATGGCGCGGCAGGCGGGGTCGGCTCGGCGCTATTGCAGCTTGGGCGTCTCGCCGGGCTGGAGATGTACGGTACCTGTTCATCGCGAGGGGCGTCGGCCGTTTCCGACCTGGGCGGTATGCCAATTGATTACCAGCAACAGGACTTCGTGAAAGAAATTCACCGCCTCACGCGCGAGGGTGTAGACGTTGTCTTTGACGGCATCGGTGGCACGCATATGTGGCGTTCCCGCAAGGCTCTCCGTCCTGGCGGGACGGTAGTGGTGTATGGCCTTACTTCCTCGCTACGTGGGGGACGATTGGCTTCAGGTCGTCGTCATCGCTTTCATGGAATCCCCATCTTTGGGTTGTACATTGCTGGCGGCTGGCTTTTCCCGAGTCGGAGGCGGGTGGTCCCCTACAGCATCCAATGGCTCAAACGGCTGAGACCGGCATGGTTTCGACAGGATTTGATCGACCTGTTTGAACTCCTTCAACAGCAAAAGATCAAGCCGCTAATCGCGCGGCGATTTCCTCTTGCCGAGGCAAGACACGCGCATGAGTTGCTCGGGAAGGGAGGCGTGACAGGCAAGATCGTGCTCGTGCGCAACGGGTCATCGCTCGGGTCAGGAGCGGCGTAACAACGGCATGCAGAGAGGACGCCGTTTCTCGCCACATGCGCGTAACTCTCATTGCGGGTGGTACAACTACAGGGCGCAGGTCACGCCGGCGGTTTCGACACATGAAGTCTTGAGCTTCATCCCGCGAAGCGCGTTCTATGGCAAGTAGGCTAGATGGATTAACTACGCCTAGCACTGACCTGCGGTTTGTTAGTTTGCAGTCTCTTACAATCAGTTGAAAATGTCCTGCTACCTCTGAAGTGCACAATTGCAGTTCTTTGCCTCTAACGCGAGGACCTTGTTAAGAGAGTCGATGCAAGGGAAGGAATTTAACGGCATTTCAGACCCCCCTGCGCACCCACCAACCATAGTTGCGCATCATCCTGCAAGGTTCGTGACAACGAGTGCGGACACAACGGAGCACACGCCCAGGAGCAACATGTCATGGCCTGGGCTGAGTCTCTCGAACGCCATGGCGTCTTCTTTCGGACCTAATGAAATGCAATGAATGTGAGAACAATTATCCGCGGTCAGAAGCTCGCTGTTGAGGGAAAGTTCAAGAAATGGTCGCGCGCGCCGCTACCAGTTTGCCTAGGAGGAGGGGTGAGAGGATGCCACGATCAGTTGCGCTAGGGTTTTGCGGCGGCGATCACTGTAGGTACTGGGAGCGGAAGAGCCGGCGTTCTTGTCACGGACAGCAGTGATGATTTCACCCACCGATAACGTTCCTCAGCCCACTCGTTAAACGACTCCGCGTCTTCGAACACAAGCTCCCAGGCCTTCGCTGCATCAAGCATGAGTAGCTGGTGCGGAAGGTTATGGCCTGGAAAATACACAACCAGCACGGCGGAGTTTCCGGTCAGACTCACATCCGTGAAAACATGAATCATAGATGTTCCGGGCAGGGACACGTCACGAGAAGCCGCTTCCACCAACGGTTGGTAAATACGTTGGAGTAACTGGTTGGTGACCTCATAGGGCGATTTGGTCTGGAGCAGGCGGGGATTCGGCTTTTCACCGAAGAGATTGTCCGTCAGATAGGTAGCCGCTTCCCAAGTCGGCATCATTCCCGATGCCGCCAGTGCTTCACATAAGTATGCGAGCCAATTCCGGTTCTTACGTGCCATGATCATGTTCCTGATTGTGAGTGGAAGTACGTTGTCGGGTAATTGAGACCCACGAAGGATCTGCGAATTGTTCATAAATGCGCTTGACCTGGTCCAGGGACCCAAAAAAGATGTCAAGAAGCTCGGGGTCAAAATGCGTTCCGCGCTCTTGTAACATGAGATCCTTGGCGTGATCAAAGTCATAAGCAGGTTTGTAGACGCGTTGCGTGGTTAACGCGTCGAAGTTGTCCGCGATCGCCGTGATTCGCCCTTCGAGCGGAATATCAGTGCCCTTCAGCCCCCGTGGATAGCCGGTTCCATCGTACCGTTCGTGGTGCGTCCATGCGATGACCGCCGCAATTTTTAGCAATTCAGAATCGGAGCCGGCCAGAATGCGATAGCCGATCTCTGTATGCTGGGTGATCACCTTGAATTCTTCAGGTGTGAACTTGCCCGGCTTCAGCAACACATGATCGGGCGTGCCGATCTTCCCGATGTCATGCATGGGACTCGCGGTGCGAATCAAGTCACAACGCTCATGAGACAATCCGTAGCGGCGGGCAAGGAGTTCGCAATAATGGCTCATCCGTTGGATATGCTGAGCCGTGGAGCTGTCGCGAAATTCAGCGGCGATGGCGAGCCGCTGAATCGTTTCTTCACGCGAGAGGCGTAATTCTTTTTCGCTGCGCTCAAGCCACTCCAAGGCCTGCTGGAGGGCGATCGTCCTGCTCCGCACCACTTCTTCCAAGTTGTCCCGATGCATCGCGTTCTCAATTTCCAGCTTGCGCCGGCGCAACGCATTGGCGACGCTGATCAGTACCTCGTTGGATTCGAATGGCTTGATGACGTACCCAAACGCTCCCATCTCCAGTGCGGCATTGGCCAGCACCGGACTATCAAGTCCCGTAACCATGATGACGGCCATGTGAGGATAGAGCGTCAGAAGATGCCGAATGAGATCCATGCCGGATTCTCCTGGCATATTGACGTCGCATAAGACGAGCGCAAACGTTTGTCTCTCCAGGTGCTGACGCGCTTCGCGCGCATCTGCGGCGAGGGAGATCGTATAACCGTGTGGTTCGAGCAGGTATCCGAGAAGCCGTCGGATGGCTTCTTCATCATCGACGATGAGAATGTTCTTGTTGTCGACCAGCGTTTGGCGGGCAGTCGGGTCGGTCACTGTCTGCATTGTCATACAGTACGCTCGTGAGGTGACGAGGTGAATTGCACAGGTTTCAGGAACTGTAGAAGTCGGTCATGATCAGTAGAATCACGAGTCTTAAGACCGCGAAAGAACTTGAAAATCAGATGCACCTTTTGTGCCACTAGGGTGCCGAGCACCATCTCAGTCAAGCATGACATTGTTTGCAGGGAGAAAATTTTCCTAAGTACTCTGAATCGTGTAGGACTGCGGCGAACAAACCTGCCTTACGCAAGGAAGATAGGGTGATCACAATGGGGGTATGCTAATGACTGTCTTGACGTTTATGTACACAATTAGCCGCATGAGCATGGTCAGTATGTACCCAGCTCGGAATTATACACGGCTTCGTAAATTTTTCCAGACAATTGCTGTCAAGGAACGCGCCACAGAATTGGCGCATGCGAAGTGATCGCGCGCCCGTTCATTTGCTCTTTGAGGACCTGTTCACTATAATCCACATCTTCTTCTTGTATACAGGAGTACCACGTATGCGCGGTGGAGGAAACCTCGTACGGTTCGACGGCCGGCGAAAGGACGAAGTGCGCCCCGTGAAGGTGACGAGAGATTTCATCAAGCATGCCGAAGGATCGGTGTTGATCGAGATGGGGGACACCAAAGTGATCTGCACTGCTTCGGTGGAGGAGCGAGTACCTCCATTTCTAAAGGACAAGGGAAAAGGCTGGGTGACTGCCGAGTATGCCATGCTTCCGCGAGCCACTCATGACCGGTCTTCGCGCGAAGCGGTCAAGGGGAAGCAGGGGGGACGGACATTGGAAATTCAACGGCTCGTGGGCAGAGCGTTACGAGCCGTCACGGATATGTCCCAGATGGGTGAGCGAACCGTCTGGATCGATTGCGACGTGATCCAGGCGGATGGAGGCACTCGCACGGCCTCCATCACCGGCTCATTTATCGCGCTCGCCGATGCTTTCACCGTCTTGAAAAGACGAGAGGTGCTGAAAAAGCTTCCATTGACCGACTTTCTGGCCGCCATCAGTGTGGGAAAAATCGGAGGAGAGGTGATGGTCGACCTTGCCTATGAAGAAGACTCTCTCGCCGAGGTCGACATGAATGTGGTGATGACGGGGACAGGCCGGTTCGTGGAAGTCCAAGGCACTGCGGAGCGGACACCATTCCATAAGAAGGATATGGAGGACTTCTTGAGCCTAGGATGGAACGCCATCGAACAGTTGGTTGCATTGCAGAAATCGTTGATTGGACCGCTCGCATGACCAAGGAGCTGGTCCTGGCCACTAAAAACCAAGACAAGGGGATTGAGTTAAAGGCGCTTCTTGAGGATACGGGATACACCATACGCATGCTCAGCGAATTCCCAAACGCACCGGACGTGATTGAGGATGGTGAAACGTGCGAGGCCAATGCCATCAAGAAGGCGAGAGAGATCGCCCGGTTTACCGGACTGCTTGCACTAGCTGATGATACAGGACTGGAAGTCGATGCACTGGGGGGAAGACCAGGAGTCCATGCTGCGCGATTTGCTGGCGAAGGCGCCAGCTATAAGGACAATTGCACAAAACTGCTCCAAGAGATCAGGGGAGTGCCGCGTGAACAACGGCGGGCTCGGTTCATCACGGTCGCCGCGCTTGCCTTTCCCAATGGCCAAACGACGGTGGTCGAAGGGGCCCTGGCAGGTTACATTACAGAGCAAGAAACTGGGTCCAAGGGGTTCGGCTATGATTCGGTGTTTTTCGTCCCTGATTCAGGTAAGACCCTGGCTCAAATGTTGCCAGAGGAGAAGAACCGAGTCAGCCATCGCTCTGGGGCGGTTGCTCGTGCCAAAGAGCTGCTGAGAACCTTACGGCATGATGAGAATCGAGTCGGTGTGTAGTGCAGCCTGATAGTGCGCCTGCTTTTGCACTGCTCTGCCTACCTCGCCAACACCTATTCTTAACACTTGCTTCCTTATGTATCCCCTATGAATGTTATTGTCCGAAAGGCGGGGGGACAGGGGAGAATGAATTGGCGGAAGCGGATCTGACCCTTCGTCCACTCCCTACTAAAAGTTCGCTATTTTAGGCGGCGGTCCTAAAGAGTTGTCTCAAGCGTGGCAGTGGATTTAGTGCATCGAGCTTGCTAGAAGGCTTGAACAGCAGCGCCCACGCGCGACGTATGGAACCTGTCCTGTTGGGCAGCGCGTGATGGAGGGTTAGCGGCAAATGGATGGTGGCGTCACCGAGTGTGAGGGGACAAGGTACTATCTCCAGGGGTGGGAGCTGTCTCGGAGTGATCGCATAGGGATCATTGGGACTGCATTGATCGTGTGGTAGCAATCCTAGGAGATGACTGCCCCGCATGAAATGAAGGCATCCATTGAGTTCATTCACCGATTGCAGTGGTATCCAGAAATGTACCGTGTTCATGGGACGGTGAGGGCCTTGAAACGCCTGGTCCTGATGCCAGCGGGTCCCGATAGACTCATGCGGAGGTTTATAGAGGGCTTGATCAAACGATATGGCAGCCGTAGGACCGAGCAGTTCCTTAGCGATTCGCTCGCATGCCTGGAACACTAGACTGTGCTTCAGTTGAGGCGCGAGGTCTAGGGCATGATCAATAACACCGTACGTGCGCCCGGAATTTTCAAAGAGGGTCGCGAGGGTGGTGCGTACTGCTACAAGGTCATGATCGGGGGCTAGACCAGGGAGGGTTAGAAAGCCATCCTGCTTGAATCGCGCATGCTCACTTTCCGTGAGGACTCGTCTTGCCAACGTACTCGCGGAGGATGCGCACGTAGTAACCATGTGCCTAGAGTAACGGAGGCCTGGAGTTGTGAGAAGTCTGCCAAAGCGGGAGACCTATCCCCTGTTCGTGGCAAGGAGAGGGACGACCGGAGGTGACGCAACACCATACGTTTCACAGAAGCACCAGCACGGCTCCACCTGTTCGCGGCTACCAGGTGCTAGCGCCTGCGAAAACTGTAGAAAGATTCACCACCGCAAGTGTATGATTTCACTACGTCGGGGCGTAGCGCAGCCCGGTAGCGCGCCTGCTTTGGGAGCAGGATGTCGGAGGTTCAAATCCTCTCGCCCCGACCAACACTATCAACCACTTCTCTCGTTTCTTCGATCTGTTTGCTACTCGCCGTTCCGGTTTCCGACACGGTTGGACATGAATTCTCGGCCTGCTGCCTTTCTTCCGATGCGCTTTGGGGACGACTGTCTTTTTCCCTCCCAAACGCAGCCACCCCCTCGACAGCAGTCTTCAAATGAGACGGACTGAGATGAGCATACCGTGAAACGAGACTTGTGCCACTGTGACGCAGGAGAGCCGCAATCGTGCTCTCACTGGCACCATTCATCGCTAATCGACTCGCAAAGGTATGCCGCAAGGTGTGCCACGTGACATCTTCCAAATTGGCTTGCCTGACGGCCGGTAGGAAAATCCGACCATAAAAATTGTGCACGTCAAGATGTGTCTCTGGGTTCTCGCTCGGGAAGACCCATGGAGAGCGGTTCATCCTGTTCGCGATAGCCTGAGCTTCTGCCACAGCGACCAGCCCCCGCAGGATTCTTTTCGCCTCATCGTTCAAATGGACGTATTGCACGCCACCATTCTTGGTTGTCATCAGCGTGAGAATGCCAAGCTCTAGATCCACATCGGCCCACCTTAAGCCGAATTGCTCGGACTTCCGAAGGCCAGTAAGAATCGCCAACCTCACCCAGGGGGCATAGTGCGCACCGATCTTCGCGCACAGGGCCATTTCCTCTGGAGAAGAGAGAAACCGAGTGCGGCTTGGGCGCACCTTGGGTAATGTCACCCTCTCAAATGGGTTCTCCATAAGCTTGCTCTTGCCGATCATCGCGTAAAGAACATGTCGCAAGAATTTCAGGTAGTGCAAGATGGTTTGGGGCGCATAGCCTTGAGTCATCAGGTAACGCTGGGTTCTACCCCGTTTCCACGGACACCTGAGTTAGGAGTTTTTGTTGCTGTCGCTGAAACGCCAGTCTTCGCCGCTGCCGGGGATTGTGCCAGCGCTCGATGTAGTCAAAGAGATCCGCTCTCGCTTCGGCCCGGGTTCGGTAGTGCCGCCGGTTCACGCGCTCTCGTTTGAGGAGGCCAAAGAAACTTTCGGCGGCGGCGTTGTCGGCACAACTGCCCACCGCACTCATGCTGCAGGTAATGTGGTGCGCCGCCAAGAATTGTTGGTATTCGTCTGACGTAAACTGACAGCCACGATCCGAGTGCAGAATGACCGGCGTCCGGCCCGGCCGCTGCCACACCGCCATCAACACCGCCTGCATGACCAATTGGCGATCCTGCCGCGGACTCATCGACCAGCCCACGACCACGTCCGAATACAAATCCAGCACGATGCAGAGATACAACCAGTGTTCGGCCGTGCGAATATACGTGATGTCGGTGACCCACTTGGTGTTAGGCGCGGGCGCCGTAAAATCCCGCTCCAAATGGTTGCGCGTGCCGGCCGGCGGCGTCCCTGAGGGCTTGGTGCGCCACCGCCGCCGCTGCGGCACACCTTGTAAGCCGGCTCGGCGCATCAAGCGGGCCACCCGGTGCCGACCGCACCGCTCACCGGCGTAGCGCAGTTCCTCCCACATCCGCGGACTCCCGAGCACGCCATCATGCTGCGTGTGCAAGTCGCGCATGCGCGCCACGAGCCGGCCGTTCTCCTGGGCGCGGGCACTCGGCGGGTGCGTGGCCCAGCCGTAATACCCACTGGCCGACACCCGTAAGCACCGACACATCAATCGGATGGGAAACGCGTCGCGGCATTGTTGGATCATCCGAAACTTCATCGCGATGCTCTCGCGAAGAACGCTGCCGCTTCGCGCAAAAAATCCCGCTCCTTCGTGACCCGAGCCAACTCGCGACGCAATTGGCTCAGCTCTTCATCACGGGATCGCCCGTTGCCTACGAAGGCTTGCTTGGGTTCCTGGCGAAGCTCGCGTCGCCACCGTCCCAAGATATTCGCGCCGATGCCCAGGTCTGCGGCGATTTGGCTCACCGTCACCCCGCGGGCATCAAGCATCGCCACCGCTTCACGTTTGTACTCGGCTGTAAACTTCCGTCGTTGTCCCATGACACCCCTCCTGGCCCATTATGGGCCTTAAGTAAGGTGTCCGTAAAATCGGGGCAGAACCCCTTCAGCGTTTCGGCCATGCGACGTGATCAAGCGAAGAGCCGTCGTACTATGCACGATTTCTTGTGCCACCTGCACTACGTTGCTGCGCGGAGAAGCTGAGAGTGTTAATACGTGTGTATTAGGTAGCTCTATCAAGGGCTCCTCTTTAGACACATTGTTACTGTCCCTCTTCCGTGGTTCACTGCTGCCTGTGAGCGACCACACACAAAAAGGAGAAGGGACCCACATATGAACCTTGATTCTCATACCCCAAGGTGCAAGCGGTGCGATTTCGCAGAACGACATGCAAGGGATATAGAACGACAAGCTTACCTCGTGCTCGCCGTGTCATGGGTGATCATGGTGGTTCTGGCTGGAGGTTGGTTCATCGCTGACCAAGGACTTTCAAGCGGCGGGGCGAGAACTGCGCTGGCCGCTAATTGTCCCTGATCATGAGCCTTAGATGATCAGGCGTTCCAGAAGCGACTTCCTTTAGGCAGACAAGATTTCTTTCATCACGCTCCAACCCTGTTGGTACGTGTGAGTTCAGCGGAGGCACTGCCGTAGTAGACAAAAGGAAGCCAAAAAGAGGCCGATGCGCCGCAATTTCAGAAAGTTGGGTTGCGCTGAGCAGACAATGTCTGCGACGGAATCGGTGCTACGCGCAGTACCTCGAAGTCGTCATGAGTATGGGTTTGTTGGGAATGGTCAGATCGAACAGGTAACCTGATAGTCGCTGCCGAGGTCCGTGATGGAAGGATTGTTCCCGCACAGCGGGCAGTCAGGGTCTTTGGGACGCGACACCTTCCGAAACGTCATATCGAGCGCATCATAGAGGAGCAGCTTGTCGGCGAGTGTCTCGCCAATACTGAGGATCTCCTTGATGGCCTCGGACGCTTGCAACACACCGATCGTGCCGGCGAGAACTCCCAGGACACCGGCTTCCTGACAACTCGGCACCATTCCTGCCGGTGGTGGTTCAGGATAAAGGCATCGGTAGCAGGGATATCCCTCGTGTGGCTTGATGGTCGTGAGCTGTCCTTCAAAGCGGAAGATACTGCCGGAGATCAACGTCTTCTTTCCGAAGAAACAGGCGTCGTTCACAAGAAATCTCGTTGTGAAGTTGTCCGAGCCATCCAGGACGATGTCGTAATCCTGAATGAGCCCCAGAATATTCGCGGCATCTACATGATATTGATAGGTCTTGATAGTGCAATCGGGATTGAGGGCCGAGAGCGTCTGTTGTCCCGATTCCACTTTGAGACGTCCGACTGTTGCCGTGTTGTGGAGAATCTGCCGCTGGAGATTGGAGAGATCCACCACATCGCCGTCCACAAGTCCGATCGTCCCGATGCCGGCCGCCGCGAGATACAGTCCAGCGGGCGAGCCAAGTCCGCCTGCCCCGATGATCAACACCTTGGCACGTGACAGTTTCTTCTGACCCTTGCCGCCTACTTCATTGAGGATGATGTGGCGACTATAGCGTTGTATTTGTTGATCGGTCAGTTCCATTTCCTTCGTCTCTCGTCCTCGTGAACCGCGATTGCTCAGATCATTCGTTGAATGTCATAACCTCATCACATCGGCACAGGTTTCATCTTGCGTTTCACTCAGGATCATTCCACGACGTTCAGTTCGATGGGATCGACATTACAACCTTTGGTACGAAATCCTTGAATCGCCCGTTCGATCTCTTCGGTGTCGCCGGTCAGTTCCACGTCCATCCATCCGGTTGTTTCGCGCACATCGGCGCGCCGGACGTTGGTGACGACTTTGAACTCATGGCCGATCTGATAGATGATCGGTTCTTTGATCTTGTGTTCCGGAAAGCGGATATGAAACCGGAGACTGGTCATCGTCATCCCCCCGCAATGGCGGGTACGATGGACACTTCATCGCCATCCTTCAATGAAGTCTCCTTGCCTTTGAGAAAACGGATGTCTTCTTCATTGACATAGATGTTGACGAACCGACGTAATTCGCCCTGCGCATCGCACAGTCGATCCTTCAAGCCGGGGTAGGCGGCATCCAGCGTCCCGATCATGTCGTTGATATTCTCAGCCTTCGCGTCCACTTCACCCTGTCCTTTGGTCAGCGGTCGAAGCGGCGTGGGAATTCGAACTTTAATCATGCGTCACCATTGCTATTCCTTTGCACCTTGAAGCTCTTCTGGAAACTGACCAAGCTCGGCAGAATCCGAACCGGACGACCGACGGCATTGACGACCGCCTCCTGGGTCTTCAGGCCGTTTCCCGTGATGTAGGCGACCGTGACGTCCGTCTTCTTGATCATTCCCTGTTTGACCAGTTTCCGAAGGACGCCTATTGTTACCCCGCCGGCCGTTTCGGCAAAAATACCCTCGGTCTGAGCGAGCAATTTGATGCCTTCCACGACTTCTTCATCGGACACGGCATCCATGGCGCCCTTGCTCTCGACGGTGGCTTTTAGCGCGTAGTATCCGTCGGCTGGATTCCCAATGGCCAGCGACTTGGCGATCGTCTTCGGCTTAACCGGTTTAAAGAAGTCCCGCCCCTCTTTGTACGCGGTCGCGATCGGAGAACATCCCTCCGCCTGCGCCCCATTAATCTTGGTCCTGACGGCATCGACCAGGCCCAAGGCACGCAGTTCATTCAACCCTTTCCAGATTTTCGTCAGCAGCGAGCCGGAGGCCATGGGAATGACCACCTGGTCCGGCGTGCGCCAGCCGAGCTGTTCCACGGTCTCATAGGCCAAGGTCTTCGACCCTTCGGCATAGTAGGGGCGGATGTTGATGTTCACGAACGCCCACCCGTGCTCGGCGGCAATCTCGCTGCAGAGCCGATTGACATCATCGTAATTGCCCTCAACCTCGACGACATTCGGCTTGTAGATGAGATTGCCCAATACCTTTGCCGCTTCAAGATCAGCAGGAATAAAAACATAACACTGCATCCCCGACGCCGCCGCGTGCGCCCCCACGGTGTTCGCCTGATTGCGGGTGGTGGCGCACGCGACCGTTTCAAAACCCAGTTCGCGCGCTCTCGTGACAGCAACGGAGACGACACGGTCTTTGAACGACAAGGTGGGATGGTTGACGGTGTCATTCTTGATGTACAACTCATCCAGGCCCAGAAAGGCGCCAAGATTCTTTGCCCTCACCATGGGGGTCAAACCGGCATGAGGACCGACAAGGGAGGTCCCTTCCACCGGCAACAAATCGATGTAACGCCACATGCTTTGGGGCCCATCCGCGATCTTCTTGCGGGAAATGACCTTCCTGATCTCGTCGTAATTGTATTTGACCTCGAGCGGTCCGAAGCACATCTCGCAGACATGGATTGCCTTGGTTGGGTATTCCTTGCCACATTCCCGGCAGACCAACGCTTTCATCTTAGTCATACAGCCACCATAACGTTTAGGCGCTCGGAGTTGGAACGGAACAGGTCGTGGTGATCTCTCCGTCTTCAAACAATTCCGTAATCGTGGGGTGCTCCCCGCACAGACGACAGTCCGGATTTCGTTTGACGCGAATCTCCCGAAAGTGCGTGCGTCTGGCGTCAAAGTCGAGCAAACGATCCGTGAGCGGGCGACCGATGCCAAGGATGAGCTTCAACGCCTCTGTGGCCTGAATCGTGCCGATGATCCCTGCCAGGACTCCGATGACGCCGGCTTCCTGGCACGATGCGACCAGACCTGCAGGAGGAGGGGCCTTGAAGATACATCGATAACAAGCCGATTTTCTCGGAATGATGGTCGTCACGCGGCCGTCAAAGCGAAGAATTCCTCCATGGACCAGCGGCTTGTCGGCAAAGAAACAGGCGTCATTGATGAGGAACTTGCCGGGGAAGTTATCGACCCCGTCGATGATCACATCAAACTCAGCGAACATCTTCAAGGCATTCGACGCATTCAAGCGTTCTTCATAGAGGGTGACGTTAACGTCGGGATTGAGAGCCTGGATCTTTTCCTTGCCCGACAGAACTTTCGAACGACCGATGTCACTGGTGTGATGCAGGACCTGCCGCTGCAGATTCGACAAGTCGACAACATCGCTATCAATGAGCCCGATAGTCCCGATGCCGGCGGCCGCGAGGTAGAGAGCAGCCGGTGAACCCAGGCCTCCGGCTCCAATGAGCAATACTTTGCCTTTTGCGATCTTCTTCTGTCCCTTGCCCCCCACCTCAGGCAAGAGGATATGCCGGCTGTATCGGGTGATTTGCTGTTCGCTGAATTCCATCTCGTCGCTCGTCGTTCATATCTCGTATCTCGCCGGAAGTAACCCTGAACGAGATACGCTTCACGAGGCCCGCTTCACAGTCTAGATATTGAAATACTTCTCGATACTGATATAGCGTTCGCCAGTATCGCACAGAATCGTCACAACATTCTTCCCGGGACCGAGCTCTTCCGCAACCTTTTGGGCCGCAAACACATTGGCCCCGGCCGAAATGCCGACCAGTAGCCCTTCCTTCTTGGCCAGGAGTTTGGCCGTTTGATAGGCTTCATCGTCCGTCACGGTGATGATGCCATTCAGGATCTTGCGGTTCAAGACCTTCGGAACAAAGCCGGCGCCGATTCCCTGAATCTTGTGGGGACCAGGCTCTCCGCCCGACAACACAGGAGAACCAGCCGGTTCAACGGCAATGACTTTCGCCTGGGGGTTGCGTTCCTTGATCACTTCGCCGCATCCGGTTATCGTCCCTCCGGTACCGACGGCGGCCACAAAGGCATCCACTTTTCCATTCAACGCCTCCAGAATTTCTGGTCCCGTCGTCATTCGGTGCATCGCGGGATTGGCCGGATTCGAGAATTGGTCCGGCATAAAGTAGGATGGATTCTGGGCGATGATGCTCTCGGCTTCCTTGATTGATCCTTTCATCCCCTCCCACGCTGCCGTCAACACAAGTTGTGCCCCGTAAGACGATAAGAGGCTGGCCCGTTCCATGCTCATGCTTTCGGGCATCACCAGGATCAATTTATATCCGCGAACGGCCGCTACCAGGGCCAGTCCGATTCCGGTGTTGCCGCTGGTTGGTTCGACGAGGGTACCACCGGGCTTGAGCTTGCCCTGCCGCTCCGCCTCGTTGATCATATTGAGGCAGATCCGGTCCTTGACACTTCCGCCAGGATTGAATGACTCTACCTTGGCGTAGATGGTGGCCGAACCTGGTTTCGAGAGTCGGTTCAGCCGGACTAATGGCGTATTTCCAATAAGTTCGGTGATCCCCTTGTAAGCAGAATGAGTGGGCATTGTTACTGACCACCACCCATATAGAACAAAAATTCCACATGGTCGCCGTCGTGTAGTTGGGTGGTCTCGAGGTGTCCGCGTTCGAGCATCTTGTCGTTGACCTCCACCGCCACCATTTGTGGTTCGATATTTTTGGCTTTCAACAGGTCAAGCACGGACCCGCCTTGAACCTGTTCGGCCTTTCCGTTGATCGTCACGTTCATGCAGGGTTCCCGATTTATCCAAGAGTCTAAAGAATTTCAACACGTTACCAAGCGCAATGAATCCTTGTCAAGGTGACGACGTTCACCTGGTGCGTCGTCGTGATGCGGCGGGATTCGCTGCCGTCCTCCATACTGCTTTCTTGACTTTCGTCGCCTTCAACTTACAGTATGCAGGGTTTGGGAGAGACCCTATGTGGAAGAAAAATTTTCTGTTTCGGGCTCACGAGGCAGTCCCGCTCGAGGAGTCTGAAAATGAGTTGTTTCATGATACGGAACCGGCACTGGACAGTGCCGGACTCAATCTTGAAAAGTTCTTGTCTGTGTGGGTTCAAGGTGAAGGGGACGACGAGAAGCCCACACTCTACACCAATATTTATGTCCGGACTGCCACGCTGGATTTCGGCAAGCGTGCGGGCTTCCTTCAACCTCTCCAAGGGCGGACTCACCAGATAAAACAGATGTTGACCACCGGGCAAAAGACATTCCTTCGGGATTGGCTCAGCCGGCAGGCGCCGGGCGCATGGGCCGAATCCGATGACCATTTCCGAACGCTCTTCGATATCGAGTGATTGCTTCAGAGATTCAACGCAGGCGCCTTCTGCTGTCTGTTCTCCTGTGCGTCTTATCGTGCGCCGCTCTTCTCAACCCTGTTTACTCAGGGACCACTATCGATGTCTACTATGGCCCGGAGGATCTTCCTCTCGATCGGCTTATCAGACTGTATGGGCACGCCAAACGATATATCTATGTCTCGGTCTATGGGTTGACTTCCCCTTCCATGGTGAAGGCCCTTGTGGATGCGAAGAAGCGAGGGTTGGATGTTCGCGTGATCACTGACGGGGGGAAGATCGACGACATGAAGCAAAAAGCCGCCTTAAGCACGTTACGTTTGGCGGGCGTCCCGATCAAGATCAGTCATCATGACGGTCTGATGCATCTGAAACAGGTGGTGATCGACGACGAAATCAATACCAGCGGGTCGATGAACCATACGACGAGCGGAAACCGGTACAATGATGAGCGCCTGGACGTGATTACCGATCCTCACCTCACCGTACGAGCAAGGGAGAAGTTTTTGTCTATGTGGACCGATGCTGCGCGGTACGAGGATTGGAAATAATGGCGGGACGATCGTGATGGGGACAAGCAGTTTCCACACGGATGTGGCGATTGTCGGCGCCGGTGGCGGCGGAGCTATCCTCGCGTTGGTATTGGCGCAACGGGGAATCAGATCGGTCGTCCTGGAACGAAGTTCCGGACCGCCCACCGGACTCCGGGGAGAAATTCTGCAACCGAATGGACAACAAGTATTGGATCGACTTGGCATGCTGGACAAGTTGCCGAGCGAAGCGACAAAAACTGTGCGGAAGTTTCACTTTTTTCGCGCATCAGGACAGCGTCTGTGCACCATCGACTATGGCGAGCTTCCTCCTCCCTACAACCGGGCCCTCGTGACGCTCCCGAATGTTGCGCACCATGCCATTCTCGACGAGTTGCAACGGGCCAATCCAGAGGGACTGTGGTACGACGCTCGGTTCGTACGACTTCAATTCGACGGCCGGCGGGTGACGGGATTGGAGGCCGAACGACAAGGCCATGCGGTGCATATCACGGCGCGCCTCGTCGTCGGGGCGGATGGGGCCCTTTCGAACGTGCGTCAGTCGCTCGGCATCGCGGCAGAGATGCATCTCTATCCGGAAGCCTACCTTATTGCTATTTTGGACAGTGATTCAGAGGTCACAGAAGCGAAATATTTCCTGGGGAACCGCTCGATCCTGGGGATGTTTCCCGCTGCCGGTCGAAAGGTCTACCTCTTTTATATGATTCCGGCCGGGTCGTTCGAGCGCGTGAAGGCGGCCGGATTTGAGCCGATTCGGGCAGCCTGGACGAGAATCGATCCTTCCGGAGAATCGCTTTTCCGGAATCTGACCGACTGGTCCCAAACAGCCTACATGCCGACCGGCCGGGTGAAAGCCGCGACGTGGGTTGCGGATGGCGCAGTCCTGCTCGGCGATGCGGCCCATGCGATGAACGCTCACGCGTCCCAAGGGCGCATGCAGGC
The DNA here is from genome assembly GCA_040510255.1 of Nitrospiraceae bacterium. Taxonomy (GTDB): domain Bacteria; phylum Nitrospirota; class Nitrospiria; order Nitrospirales; family Nitrospiraceae; genus DASSBQ01. The sequence goes on from JBEVJJ010000135.1 coordinate 15,623, forward strand.
GATGGTGGATGCAATGACGCTGGCGGATCTCATTCCATCCTGCCTCGAACGGGGCGATTGTTCTGCGACGCGGCTGCGGGTGTATGAACAGACTCGCCGGCCGCAGGTGGAGATGTTGCAACGCTTGGCCGATGAACAGGTGATGTGGTGGAACACGGGAAATCCCGTTCTGGCCTTCCTTCGAGACCGGGTATTTCAAACCCTCGACCGGAACCCGCGGTTACGCTATCAGGTTCTTACGACGACCGCCGGTCTGCGATCGAGCCCGCCCTTCTCGCTCGTCGACCGGGTGATCGCAGCGGGCCTCCTGCCTGATCCGCGCGCGCACATGGTTCCGTCGGGAGTCGGCAGGTAATTGCTAGGCAAGGGAGAGATGAGCGATGGCGAGCGACGCAGTGTTTAATGGACTGCCAACGGAAACACAAGCCACCCTTCGATCTTACGTGAAGGACACCGGTGCCATATTCGGTCCCTTGCTGGACGGGATGATTCTGTACGGCAGCGCCGTTCGTGGCGAGTTCTTGCCCGGGCGGTCCAATCTGAATGTACTGGTGCTCCTCACGTCCCATGAGCGGGAGGCGCTCAAACGGTACGCGCGCGCCCACAAAAAATGGGCGCGTGAACAAATTGTTGTTCCTCTGTTTCTGACTGAATCTGAATTGCATGCGTCCGTGCCCTCGTTTCCCTTGGAATATGGGGAGATTCAGGAGCAGCACCGCCTGCTGGCCGGACGCGATCCTTTCATTGGCCTGCATGTAGATACCGCGAATCTCGGGTTCGAGATCCGCCAGAATGTCCGGAGCAATCTCGTGCGGCTGCGGCAGCGCTTTGTCGAGGGAGGTGGAACCGAGGAGGCGATGACGATCTTGCTTCCTCTGTCATTGACGGCAATTCTGCCATCCTTGCGCGGACTACACCGGCTCGCGCAGCGAGCAACCAGCGCCCAGGCCGAGGCACTTATCCAGGATCTCCAAGACAGAACGGGCATCGATTGCTCAGGATTTCGCGATGTGCTGAATCTCAAGCGAGGCCTTATGACTCCCGGTCCCGTTGAACTTCCCCGGCTATTCGACCGATATACGGCTTCGCTCGAAGCCTTGATGCGGTTTCTTGAGAATCCGACTGCAGGACGGTAACCAATGCGGACCCGCTCTACTCGACTCACATGGTGCCTGCTCCGGATCGCGATCATGTTCCTGGTGCCTGGGTGGTTGGCCCCCGTCTCTGCACGCTCGTACGAGAAAGCGGCATTACCGGATCCTATCGGGTACGTGAGTGATCATGGGGGTGTCATCGATGCTGAGTGGAAAGAAAGGATTCGGTCGGTCTGTCAAGACCTCGAACGCAAAACCGGTGTGGAGATGGTGGTGGTCACAGCGCCTTCGCTGAAACCGTTCGCAACGGCCGACGACTATGCAACGGCGCTCTACCAACGGTGGGGGATAGGAACGGCTCAGGATGAACATGGTGTGCTGATCCTGCTCGCGGTACAAGAGAGGCAAGCTGCAGTCACGGTCGGGCGTCGCATGCTGTTGGTGACTGCTGGAAATGCCGTCGGCAAGATCGGCGCCGAATATCTTGACCCGGCCATTCGCAACGGACATTTCGGAGAAGGTTTGTACCGAACGGCTGTCGCGCTGGCTGCCCTTTCGCAAGACGTCCGAGTCGGCTCACTTGCGAAAACTCGTTACCGTGGCTTGGGGTTTTGGATTACGTTGATGACTGGGATCGGCGCCATTTCGTTTCTGTGGTGGCTGAGCAGGCCGGATCTGCGGCATCCCTACGGGCGGCTGCGGCGTGGAGAGTTCTGGGGAAGCGGACAAGGAGGGTTCGGGGGGAACTTTGGCGGATTCGGAGGTGGCATGGGAGGAGAGGGGCTGAAGTAGGTGGCCCGTTAGTCTCCTGTGCTCGCGCAACGCGCGGCCTGAGAAGGCCTCTCGCCTGGGGACAGAGCGCGTCTCGGCGCGCTCGCGGCGGGTGGGTGAGAATGGCCGCGCAGTGGGCGACCAATCGGGCCACCCTCGTAAGACCAAACGACATGGCTTCTACGAGACACAGCTCGTTCCCACTGGGGAGGGTAAGCGAGCAAGCTTGGAAGGAGCATCGTTGAGTGATACTGCCCGTCGCGCGCGGCCGGGCTCCCAGTCGACGCCACCCGCTTGCCGAATTACCTCACCATAGCTAATGCGGAAGATATCCTTGTTCTGCTGAGGAGGAGAAGCAAACCAACTCAACACAAACGTCATTAAAGCGACGCTGGGTAGAAGACAATGGGTGAATAGGGAAGAGGTCATGGAGAAAGATGAAGTACTGCGGTCTCATCGGGCAAAATCATGGATCCAGAAGGCAGGGAGCCTTGCCAAATCAGGACCTTCGGATCTGGACGGCCAGTTTATTTTCTGGCTAGGAGAGGTTCCTGCGAGAAATGATTGCTTTCGCTCATGGGATGAGCAACTTCGGACATAATAGGGGCACAATGCTGGAGCAGGAGGCACTGCTCCGAAACTCATTGCGTGGAAACTACAGCATGCTGAGAATTCATCTAGCCACTGGGAACTATGCCGTTAGGACTTGTCTTCCCGTCAGCGAATTGAAGTTGGGCTTGCATCAAGGCTTGAATAAAAACTATCGCGTTAAGGAAATCATGGTCGTAGATCGCGTCGATTTAGTGGAGGCTCTAGCGGTATTTCAGGCCGAATGCCGTAACAGATATCCAGACGGCTTTAGTGAATCTGACTTGAAAGTGGGGAAGGAACAGACACGTTGGAGACTTGGTTTGGTGTTTGTCCAGCATCTGTATGATGTGAGAGCGAAGTATTCGGAAGGATTTTTGGAGATCGTGGACAAGAGGATCAAGGTTTTGGGTCTGCATGCAGGCATAGTTGGATTGCTAAAGTTCGATCCAATAACACCGCGAATCCCCTGGGGTGCGGCTGCGTCTTTCGTAGAGAAGTTTCTTAAAAGCGATGGGCAGTCAGGACTGGCTACAGCTCGCTCTGCACAAACGGTACGTGGCGTTCTAAGATTATTTTAGCTTTCTGGGAGGATTAGGGAAATACCTCTCTTCGGCACCGGTCGGCCTTCTTCCAAGTCCTGCAGGTCGGCCCAACTGGTGAGGTCGGTGCGCGAGGGATCGATGGCATCCCGGCACTTGTTGAAGTAGTCCTGCTTCTCCGGCGTGCTCGGCCCACGCTTGAGCATCATCCGGTTCCACTCTTCCAATTCGGCCGGCGCATGCGGTTGTGCTGTTTGCCGGAACCACCGGGCTACTCCTTCGTCGGTCGGGTTCGCCCGGACCGTTGCGGTGAATTCCTCTGCGGTGATGCCGGCAAAGTCCATCAGTCGCTGATCCATTGGACAGGGGTAAATGTACTCCCCTTCTGTGGCCGCCAGCACGGCCCGGCACTTGTCGATCATCCTTGCCAGATGCACATAGTCTTCCATCTTGACGCGCGCACTGCGCGGGAACAACTTACGTAGATCCATCAGAGCAACGTATGAGCGGAGAATGTCAGCGACCGGACGACGACCTTGCCGTTCTCATAGGAGATGATGCGCCGGGAAGCAGGAAGATCGGCAGGTCCGACGCGCACGTGCGTGTCGGTGAAGCTTTCGACGTTATTCAGTTTCCCATCCTCCGGCGAGTAGTAGTACACGGTGTATTTCGTGGTCAAATTCTTGTTGTCCTGAGTCAGAGCGCTCTCCTCGACATTGATTGTGAAGGCAAAGGGTGTCATGCCAGGGTGCGCCATCTTGCGATTGATCTGTGTGATCCTGTTGTCTTTGAGGCGATAGAATGAGTGTGAACCGTGGATGATGAGTTTTGGCCCGAACGGATGCCCATCCTCCTCCAGGGTCAAGGAGTATTTGCCGTCCGATTCCTCGAAACTCCTCGGTCCTCGGTGTACGGCAATCATGCCCAGTTGTTCTTGCGCCCATTTCTGCAAGTCGGTGTCCGGCAATTCAACGCTCACATCCCGTGGACCCTTGACGGTGACGGAGCCCTTCCATTCCTTGCCGTCCACATTGATGGCGAGATCGGCTGAGAACCCACGAAAATCCGGTCGCCATCTGGCCGTTTTTTCAAATGCCTGACGAAGAAGGGTTCGGGCTGTCGGGTCATCAGTTACAGCGGTCTGCTCATTCTGACGGGCAGAGGGTTCCATAAACGCTCTCCTTCAAGTGAATGTAGTCCAAATGCAAAGTATAAGGGGGTCGTGGGTGGTAGCACAACCCGAGAGTGGGGAGGTTCTCGTTCAGTTCGAAATTGATTGCAATGACTGTCATCAGAAACCGATCAAAGTATCGGGGCGTCACCACGTATCTTTCCTCATGCGGCAGTAGAAATGAACTGTGAAATCTTGCTATACTGCCACACGGCATAGCCTGGAGGAGAGCCTCTTACCGAAGGGGTGTTCAACCCAACAAGGAGAAGCATGGAGCGACGCGCAGCTTCGCACACCGAAGAAGAAGAGATGAATCAACGCCGGCGCCTGCTGAGCCTGGCGCGAAAAGGCGATGTTAAAGCCATCAGTAAGCTATTCGAACTCTACCAGGTGCGGGTGCTGAGTGGCGATGTCCTGAACAAGATGAATCGCTCGTACTACAAATCTGCGAGCCAGAAGAAGCGTACCGCGTCAGGTTCTGGAAAGGCGGCGAAGAACGAAAAAAGGGCTCATGGCAACCAAAAGAAGAGATATCCTGCCCCCGGCAAGTCTTCGAGAAAAACAAAAGGGAGTTCCGGAAAGAAAAAGGCCGGTCGCTAACATCGCTGATGAGATCCTTCCGTAAGGTCAGCTGAGCTACGATTACTGGACAACAACCTTCAAGCCCCCGGCCGCCAGCTTTTTTCCGATCCCTTCAGCAGTTTTCCATTCTCCCGAAAAGACCGTGGCCTGCCCCTCGTGATCAATCCGCCAGGCGAGCTCAAATG
>JBEVJJ010000136.1:0-16784 GCA_040510255.1 Nitrospiraceae bacterium
CACACTCGCTGAATTGACAAAGCAGGGGAGTGGTGAGAATGACGATGAACTGGTTGGAATTACTGAAGGCGGTGTGGAGCTGGCGAGAGGAATCGAACCTCCAACCTGCGGTTTACAAAACCGCTGCTCTGCCGATTGAGCTACGCCAGCCTGCCTAATTGAGGAGAGCCCGCTCGAATAGAATCACGCCGCCTTTGACCCTATCAACAGTCCCAAGATCGTGTCAAGCAAAGGGCGCACCGGAGAGGGTTCAGCAGGAAGTTTCATAGAGTATCAAACGGAGAGCACATCCAATTTCGATATTCGGCGATACGGGAAAAGAGGAAAAGCTGGAAAGCCCTATGAAAAAGCCCCGATGCTCACGAACACAAAGGTAGAGAACACGGCGCTGAATGGCCCCAGCTCTATGCCGTCGCTCTCCCAAATTGATTCCGCCTTTTGCAGTATCGGTTCATGCAAGTAGATACATTTGTCTCTAGTCCTGCGAAGCGAAGTTATCCGGTTTCTTAGGGCTGCGTTGGAACCTTCACCTCTCCTCGCACATCTTTTGCTTGAATAGTGTGCAGGATACACAGTAACCTTTTTCACCTATACTCTCTTACCTTGTTGTGAAGAGGGGACATCCATGAGTCAATTCCATGTACTCGTCATTGACGATGATGCAGCCGTCCGTGAAATCCTGACCGAGTCCTTGAAGAACGACGGGTATCAGGTCACGGCAGTATCCGACGGCTTGACCGGACTCGAGGTGATCAAAGAACAGCCGATCGATGTCGTGCTGACAGACCTACAAATGCCTGGTATCGATGGACTGGAAGTCATCGATCGAATTTCCAAACTCAACTCAAAGATCAGTACCATCGTCATGACGGGGTATGGAACGATTGATTATGCCGTGAAGACGATGAAAGCCGGCGCCTTCGACTTCATCACTAAACCATTTGAGCCCGATACCGTTTCGGTCATTCTGAAGAAGGCCATCGAGGTCCATAAGTTGAGACAAGAAAACTATCTGCTTCGGAAAGCCGTCCGAGACCAATACCGATTTGAGCATTTGATCGGCACCAGTGCCTCGATGCGGGAAGTGCTTGATTTCGTCGAAAAAGTGGCGGATAGCGAGAGTACGGTGCTGATTCAGGGGGAAAGCGGAACCGGAAAGGAACTCATCGCCAGAATGCTGCATTTCAACAGCATGAGGCGTGACCGTCCGCTCGTACCCGTGAATTGCGGAGCTATTCCCGAAAATTTGCTCGAATCTGAACTGTTTGGCCATGAAAAAGGCGCCTTCACCGGCGCAGCCCACACCCGGCTTGGCCGGTTCGAGCTCGCTCATGGTGGTACGCTTTTTCTGGACGAAATAGGCGAGATGCCCCTGCCGCTGCAAGTGAAACTGCTTCGCGTACTCCAAGAACGTTGTTTTGAGCGGGTTGGCGGCAACAAAACGATCAACGTGGACGTTCGCATCATCGCCGCAACCAATCAGGACCTGGAGCAGGCGGTGGCGGACCGCCGGTTTCGGCAGGATCTTTTCTACCGTCTCCATGTGATTCCGATTCACATACCGGCCCTGCGCGAGCGTCGAAGCGACATCTCGTTGCTCGTCAACCATTTCATCGAACGCTTTAATGAGTTGAGAAAAACCGAGATCCTCGGCGTGGAGGCTGCGCCTCTCGCCAAGCTGTCTGAGTATGATTGGCCCGGCAACATCCGGGAGTTGGAGAATTTGGTCGAGCGCCTGGTGGTACTGAAGAAAAAGGGATGGATCACAATGGCGGATCTTCCGGATCGGGTCGGGAAAGTGACAGGTGTGGCTCAGCCGGAACCATCAGAACACTTCATTCGCTTCAATGACGATGGGATCAATTTGACGAAAGAACTCGAGCAATACGAAAATCGTCTGATCGGAGAAGCCTTGCGCAAAGCCAATGGTGTCACCAGCCGAGCCGCGCAGTTGTTGCAACTCAACCGGACGACTCTGGTAGAAAAGCTCAAGCGCAAGGGGTTTGACGCCAAGAGTCACGGGTACATGATACAGAACTAACCAGCAGGATTCCCAAGGTCCCGCCTTCGTTGAAGGCTGGTATCAACGTGCCGGGAGTGTTATCCGGATGGAGAGACGGGCGCAGGGGGTTCAGGTGCCTGTATCAAGCACGCGCTGAATGATTCGTTGACCGGATCGGATGTACGGCACAACATGACGTGGAACTGCCCCATCGCTTCATGCCATCGCCCTTCCTGTTGGAGCGCTTGTCTGTTCATCGAGGATGGCCTGTTTGGTATCCAGCATGAGATGGTCCACTGCGCTCACAGCATCCCTTCATGAACGAAAACGACACGCGGTCAGACTGGCTTGTGGACACGCACCCCGCGAGCCAATGCTGATGCTTGGCAAATGCTATCGCCGGCACTTGACGCCTTCCTTCCTCGCAGGTATCTTCTCACGGCATATTCGTCCATCTCTCCATCTGATCATGGAGGCGTCCATGACGACGAGAGTATCTGTCCCGGGTCTACTCCTGCCGTTTCTCCTCATGACGGGCTGTGCCTCCGCTGAATGGACTCATCCCACGAAACCCAAGGATCAATTTTCTCAGGATTATAACAAATGCCAGAGTGATACCCTCAGAGATCCTAAACTTCAACAGGGAAATCAGTTGTTGCTGCTCAACGCCACGGAACGATGCGTCCAGAAGATGGGCTGGCGCCTCGTTGAGAAAGGGTGATGAAGAACCGAAGATGGGACAAGGAACATGCAACAACCTATTCTTGTTATCCAATGCGAAGGCGGGTCATGAACTCATGAGGGAGTGGTCCTGAATGCTCGACCCTCAGGGTCGTGGTTGCTTCTTTTGTCCCATATCTTTTCGAGCACCATCCGCTCATCGGCGCGATCTCTCCTTGATGAAGAGACACGCGTCCACCCTCCACAGAGAGTGACAACGGTCGGCCAAGCGCCGGCAATTGGTATGTGCCCGTCTCCAACGTGGGCGCGCACCCCAAATGCCAATTCAGCTCGAGATGGTGCACGCCGCTCCCAGTCAGCCAATCCCAGATCATCCAGGAGCCGGGCGGCTCATAAACCACGCCGCGCAAGTGGGTAACGCCGAGGCGGTTCTTGTACCCATAATGACGTGCGATCACGGTGATCTTTCCTTCCGGCGATTCCTCTTTGTAGATCAAATGCGTGTGGAACGGATGCGACCAGCGGAATGTGTCTTCCTGCACAGCCTGATCCAATCCGTCCACCATTACCGTGTTGTGCGCGCGCGTCCCCCGGAAATACCGTCTCCACCGGGGATCCCCCGTGTACGTACAGGTGCCCGGATCGATCAGCACTTCTTGCGATCCCACATGAAGATTCAGCGATAGTGCATCGGCATGGCCATGGGCGTAATGCGGGGGCATCCCTAACGGACCATGATCAAAGATCGCATGCTGGAGATCCTGACCCCGGATGATTGAATACCCTGAGAGATAGAAGGTCGTCAAACCGACCCCACGCTTCTTCGTGTTGCTTGGGAATCGAAGGAATGGAGACAGCGCTGAACCATCATCTCCATCGCCTATTCTCGGCAACGCGCCGTCGGCGCTGTTGCGAAATTCTTCCAAGAATGTGCGGCTTCGGTCAAATGCTTGCCGAATCTTGTCGGGAATCACGTGCTGTGTGTGATCGAGCAGAGCCACGACCAGTCCGTAGAGATCCATGCTGAATTGGAGATATCCGAACCCTTGCTCAATGCTTCCCCCATCGTAACTGATATGGCGTGGTGTTTCCTGTTCGAGAAGATATAAACCAAGGGCGAGCCAGCGCTCGGCCGAATCCATCTCCGAAAAGAGACTGCCGGCATACACCAGGGCCGCGGCTTCAGAGACGGCTTCGTGCGGAGTGGACGCATGAACTGGCAAGCGTTTGCGAATGAGCTCCGCATGACTGTGAATGAGTGTGAGGACTGCAGGCCAGACATCGTCCGGGGCTTTGAGCCATGGCCTGATCAAATCTGTGGCATAGCAGACTGCCAGTACACGAAGCGCACATTCCATGGGAGAGATATAGTGAATGCCCGTGAGAAAGGGATTGCCTTCCACCCACGACAGGAGCTGTGCTTCACAGACCGCCACCGCCCGTTCTCGCACAAGTGGTTCAGCTTTTTGTGCGATCAGAGCCAGAGCGACCAAATGCTGCAACCGGGACGCTTCCCAGGCGACCCGGACATCGCCATACTCATTTCCCTTCCCGACAGCAATGTCTGCGAAAAAATCCTGTGGCCATGTTCGCCCAGTATCCGGCGCGGAATGCCAGCTCGATCGATCTGGAGACCAATTCCATTCATGGCCCAGCACGGCGAGCCGCCCCTGGAGGAGATGTTCGAGCTCCACTGCATCGAGTTCAAACCGCCACGGAAGAGGCGGAAGCATCGGATAGGGGGACGAACAGAAAGAATAGCGGGGAACGTCGGAGGCCAAGAATTGTCTGGACATGCCCTCGCGACCATATCGATATTGCATCTGAATCGTGCGCAAGAAGAACCGCTCTCGTGTTCGCCGCCAAGTTTCAGCGGTGCGAACGAGGCTCAGCTGCTTCGCCGCGGCGATCAGACTGCCCGGAAAGGATTCGGCGTTGAACGAAAGCTTGAAATTCACGCGGTAACCTGAACAATCAAGGCGAGACGTCCCTCGTCTGCGGCGCCAATACGGATCGTAATTCGTCGCAGTTCGTTTTAGACCAATCTCCTAGAAACTTTAAAGGAAATGCAACCCTTGAACAATGACAAATGAGGCGGCAGCGAAGATTCTAATTGACATGGTGATCGGAACAGAACGAAGTGAGAGGAAGAGCACCCCGCGCGATTGGAACGAATGTTGTTGACGTCACAGGCTTTCTCTCTAAAGTAGAACCCTATGTACGAGTCATTCTATCAATTCCGCGTCAGGCCATTCACGCTCGTCCCCGATCCGGACTTTCTGTACAGGGGAGAGACTCATCGGCTTGCTCTTGCGACGCTGGAATACGGAATTCTGAATCGAGCAGGGTTTGTCGTTCTGAGCGGCGAGCCGGGGATGGGAAAAACCACACTGATTCAGCAAATCCTATCGGAGCATCGAGAGCACTTCACTACCGGCCTGATTACCAACACCCATGGGGACATGGATTCATTGCTGCCCTGGATTCTCCTGGCGTTCGGCCTCAACGACAAGGCCCAAGGCAAGCTTGAGTCGTTCCATGCCTTCACGCAGTTTCTTTCCAAACAAGGGCAGACGAACCGTCGCGTGTTGCTCATCGTGGATGAGGCTCAGAATCTCGGTGTCGAGCTACTCGAAGAACTTCGTCTTCTCTCCAATACGAATCAGGACAAGGCTCCGGTCCTACAGATTATTCTCTCCGGACAGCCGGACTTGCGCGTCCTTCTCCAACGAAAAGATCTGACGCAATTCGCGCAGCGGGTGATGGTGGATTACAGTCTCGATCCTTTCAGCGAGGCGGACACACGTGGATACATTTCGCACCGCATTCGCGTCGCAGGTCGAGAGACCCCATTGTTTACCGATCAAGCGGGAACGATGATCCATCGACTCTCTGGCGGCGTTCCCCGATTGATCAACCAACTGTGTGATACAGCCCTCACCTATGGATTCGCGGAGGAGATCCGGCACATCTCCACCATACTGATCAGTCAGGCTGCAAAGGATCGTGGGAAAGGAGGTATTCTGCCCCTCAGTGACAAAGAGTCATTCTTGACCGTCACCAAGGAACAGGAAGAAGCGGAGCAGCAACAGCTCGCCGCCTTTGCGGTATGTCCGGAACCAGCCGCGCTCTCAACGCATGCAAATCCTCCAGCGACACAGCCACAGGAATCGATTGCACCAACAACTTTGGAATCAGCCGAATGGTACGAACGGGGCCTTGCCCTGAAAAAAGTCGGGCTGTACAAGGAGGCGCTGCAGCAGTTCGCCCTCTCGTCTCAGGATGCTGCCTTTACCTTTAAGGCCATGGCCCAAGTCGGAATGTGTCTCAGGTCGACCGGCCGCCCAACAGAGGCCGTCACTGCGTTCCGAAAGGCTCTGCAGACTCAGGGCATGACGACCCCCGACGCGGTTCAGGTTCGATATTTGCTCGCCCGAACTCTGGAATCCCTAGGACGGGTAGAGGAAACGTTGGAGGCCTACCGATGGATACGCCGCGCAGATCCAGGATTCAAGGATGTCGCCGAGCGAATTGAGAAGTTGAGCAGCCGGAAGATCCAGCCTGTGAAGACGGAGACGACAACCGAAAATAGCGCCACGTGGCTGGAACAACTCCAACGAATCATCGGCACATCTCGATAGCCCCACGTCATAACGTGTCGTCCCCCGCATGTGAGGTGCAATGCTCTCAGCAGCCAGCCTCGACCAGACCTGGAATCCTTGAGATCTGTGGCCAACCCGCTGGCGGGTTGCTCATCTGTAACTAAACAGCGGTCTCCTCCCATATTCACGTCATCACATCGGGCTAATAATACAGAATGCATAACTTCAGATAAGCGTTCTATATTATTAATTTATCAAGTTATAAGTATCCATCTTATACCTCGCGCTCTCCATCAGGGCCATTGTGACTCTTGCCCGATCCACAGGGCTTGCCAAATCTTTCGAGGCTCTGTATGACATATCACGATCGTGCGCGCGAGCGTGATCTGCGTGTGAGCCGCTGAGGGAACCCTCGCACGTGAATGCAGGAGCTCTCACGGACAGGAAGGCAAGAGAACATGGATTGTATGTTGTTTCGCCACGGGGTGGCTATGGAGCGAGATGTCTGGGAGGGTGTGGACAGCGATCGCCCCTTAACGGAGAAAGGGGCCAAGAAGGCCAAGCAGGCAGGGGAAGGGTTGCTACAGCTGGACGTGAGGCCAACGCATCTGCTTTCGAGTCCATTGGTCAGAGCACACGAGACAGCCAAACTGCTCCAGGAATTATTCCGCCCCAGGCACACGCTACGGATCTGTGACGAGCTGCTGCCGGATGCTCCGCCCGATAAACTATTCGCCTTGCTCGCGTCTCTTCCTCCGGAGGTGTCCGTGATCTGCGTGGGGCATGAACCGCACCTGGGGGATACGGCAGGCTGCATGATTTTTGGGAAGCCGGTGACTGGCCTTGCTTTAAAAAAAGCGGGAGCCTGCCTCATTCACTTTTCCGAAGGCCCGCGACCGGGCAAGGGAGTCCTGGAATGGTGGCTGACAGCCGGTCAGTTGCGCTCGTTGCGATAGTCGATGGGGAAGGATCGGCGCATGGACCAGGCGCCGAATTGATCATGGGACAACGATATGGAGCGACTTCTCCGTGGCTAGCATCGACTGGATCTTCGTTCGCAATTCGTCTTGAATATCGTCTGGCGGTTTGCGCGCATCAATCACTTCGAACTGAAATTCTTCCGCCATCTTATCAAACTCCTCGATCAGGAGCCCTTGATATTTCTTGAAGCTGTCGTAGAGATCCGTTCCAAGCCGCAGGTCCATTCCCGACTCCCAATAGTTCATCCCATTGCTTTCAATCACACGCAACGCGAGCGTGTCCACGTCGATGCGCAAGTAACACACCAGGTCTGGAATCAGCGCAAAGCCGAACACGTCACGGATCCACTTTCGGTCACCGCTGCGCACAAGATCGCGCGCAAATGCTGTATAGATGTATCGATCAGCCAGCACGACAAAGCCGGAGCGCAAGGCAGGGATCACTTGGTGTTCCAAACGGTCGGCGAAGTCGGTCGCGTAGAGAAGACTGAACGACCAGCGATCCAGAATGTTGCCTTGCTTGGCCATTTCGATCGTCTTCGACATGAGGTTGGAACGGGTCCAACCCGTCGTCACCACCCCATAGCCCTGAATATCCAACCACTCTTGCAGCGATTCGATGTGGGTTGATCGGCCGACACCATCGGTGCCTTCAATGGCCACCAGTTTGCCCTTCAAATCGGTCGGATTTAGGTAGGTCAAACCGTCGCCAAAATAGCGTCCGCCTTCCATGTGTGCCTCGCTTTGTCTTGTAATTCGCCAGAGCCTTTTCCACCACCTGGCGCATGTCGCTTTGCTGGGTCTCAATGTCTTTCGTGGCATCCATCACAGTCAGATCAAATTCCGAAACGATCTTGTCGTATTCGGTCAAGATGCGGGATTGAAAAATCCTGAAGCTTTCGTTGATATCCTGGCAGAACCCCATGTCCATGCCGGCTTCATAAAATTTCATGTTGGCACGGGTGCCACCCACTAACCGGGACACGGCCACATCAATCGGGACCTTAAAGTAGAAGGCCAGATCCGGTCGAATGGTGAAACTATAGAGCTTCCTGATCCAACTCGGTGAGACACCACGCACGACGTCGCGGGCAAAAGCCGTGTACATGTACCGGTCGGCGAGGACAATCATTCCCGCTTTTAACGGCGGCAGGATCTCATGAAACATGCGACTGGCAAAATCCGTGGCGTGCAAGAGGCTGAACGTGGTCGGCGTGAGGCTCTTATTTTTCTTTCCCTTCTTGGTCGTATCACGGACGAGTTCGGAGGAATTCCATTCCGTAAAAAACACCTTGTGTTCCTTCGACTCAAGCCATTTCTGTAAGAGAAGCAGTTGGGTGCTTTTTCCTGACCCGTCGATCCCTTCAACAATGATGAGCTTGCCCGGATAGGGATGGGGCTGATGAGAGGCGGGAACGGAATCACTCATGATGCATCTTCCTCCGGAGGAATGACCTCAAACTGGACCGGCCGCTGAAAGACTTCCTCAAACAAATCCGCTCGTCCGCGGGCCGCCCATACTTCCAGTTCGGCATCTCCCGAGACGCGGAGCGCCATGGTAACCTTTTTTCCCAGTATCACGTCAACCGTCTGCACAACCGAAAACTGACTACGGTCCAGCGCATCGGCGATGCGGAGCAACGCTCCGAGCACCTTGACAATCCGCTGCGATCCGGTGGGCATGGCGGCGTACTCGTCGTGCTTTTTATTAGGCAACGCCCGCCGATGATAGCGGGCGATGTTCGCGATGATCTCCACTTCGTCCACCGTCAGCCCCGAAAGGTCACTGTGTTTGATGAGATAGTACGCGTGTTTATGATGCTGCCGGGGATTGATCAGATAGCCGATGTCGTGGAGGATGGCCGCGAACTCCAGCCATTCCCGCTCCCGCTGCCCGAATCCGTGCAGTGGTTTCGTCTGATCGAATAGGCGGACAGCAAGGTCAGCCACATGAAGCGCGTGTACTTCCGAAGAATGACAGCGGCGGGCCAACGACAGAACGTTGCGCTTGCGGACATCCGGGATATCGCGCTCAGCTTGAATCCCTTCCCGATGCCGTTGAATGAAATCAAAAATGAGGCCCTCACGGATGGCCTTGTCGCAAATGGTGAGTTCATCCTTTTGTGCCAACTCCAACAAAATGCGAAGGACGATCGTCGCGGGCAGCAGGGTATCGACACGCTTGGGATCTAAGCCTGGGATGGCGAGTCGCGTCTTCAAATTGGCTCCGGCCAAAAGCGTTTCGATCATCAAGATTTCCTTGAGAGAAATCTTTGCCAAGTTGAGCTGGGGAAGCGGACGCCCGGTCCGGTCCAGGTAGATGACTTCGGCCAGGTTTGCCGCCATACCGGAAGTGGCGACGATCTGTTCAACACGCTTGCTTTTGAATGAAGACAGGCTGCTCTTGAGTTGGGCATGGACCGCACCTTCGAGCTGTTCGAGCATGCTCTTAGACGGAGGTGTTCGCAGAAGATAGAGATCGTTGAGCCGGATGGCCCCGAGTTTCAGGCTCTTGGCATGAAAAATGTTCTCTCGATTTCCGACGATCAATTCCACCGACCCGCCGCCCACGTCGACGACCATGGTCGGTTGTTCGGGAAGCGCAATGGTATTTCTCACCCCGAGGAAAATCAGCCGGGCTTCCTCGGCTCCCGTGATGACACGGACGGTCAGGCCGGTCTGCTGCGCGACATGGTCGAGAAACTCTCCCCCGTTGCGCGCCTCTCGCACGGCACTGGTCGCGACGGCCTCGATCCGTTCATAGCCTTTGTTGCGGGCCAGCGTGACGAGGGTTTTGATCACATCAAGCCCCCGCATCATGGCCTGGTCGGACAGGCGGCGGGCCGTGAACACTCCGTCCCCGAGACGGGTCATGTCTTTGAATCGATCGAGAATCTTGTAGGAATAGTCCGGATGGACTTCCGCAAGAACCATGTGGATGGAATTAGTCCCGATATCGAGGACGGCAAGCTTGGGCATGGTGCTCGTGAGATCGCTAGAACGACACGGACGGCGCGATGTGGCGGATGTTTTTCCCTTCTACCATATAGACGACGAGTTCGGCAATATTCGTGGCGTGGTCAGCGATACGTTCCAGCGATTTGGCGACAAAGGTGAGCCGGATGGCGCGCGTAATGGTCTTGGGGTTCTCCAGCATGAAGGAGAGGAGTTCCCGAAAGAGTTGCTCGTTCAGGTCATCCACGAAATCGTCGTCACCGCACACCTTGCGCGCGAGGTGAGGATCGGAATTGACGAACGCATTGAGGCATTCCTGGACCATGTGCATCGTCCAATCGGCCATGCGGGGGATATCGATGTACGGTTTCAACTGCGGCTCCATGTTGAGTTCAAGTGCTCGTTGCGCGATGTTGTCGGCCAGATCGCCCATCCGTTCCAGCTCGGAAGAGATCTTCATCGCCGTCGTGATGAACCGGAGATCGCGCGCAGTCGGTTGTTGCAGCGCCAACAGGCGAATGCACATGTCATCGATGTCCACATCGAGAGTATTGACGTCCCGATCGTGCTCAACGACCCGTTGCGCCAGGTCAGAATCCCGATCCACCAACGCTTGCATGGAACGCTGAATTTGCTCTTCCACCACAGACCCCATGCGTAAGAGTTGCCCTTTCAGTTGTCCGAGTTCTTGATCGAAGTGGCGTTGCATGGTCCCCATGTCCTCCCTGTTACCCGAAACGGCCGGTGATGTAGTCTTCTGTCCGTTTATCCTGGGGTGTGGTAAAAATCGATTTGGTATCTCCGAATTCTATCAATTCTCCCATCAGGAAGAATCCGCATTGATCGGACACCCGCGCAGCCTGCTGCATGTTATGCGTCACCATAACGACGGTGTATTTGTCTTTCAAGGCAAACACGAGTTCTTCGATTTTGGCCGTCGCGATCGGATCCAACGCCGAACAGGGTTCATCCATGAGGATCACGTCCGGCTGCACCGCCAGCGCGCGCGCAATACACAGCCGTTGCTGCTGGCCACCCGAGAGGCCCAAAGCGCTATGCGTCAAGCGGTCCTTCACTTCTTCCCATAGGCCCGCCCCCTCCAGGCTCGCATGGACGAGTTCATCGAGTGTTCTCTTGTTCCGAAACCCATGGAGGCGTGGCCCGTACGCGACGTTTTCAAAGATCGATTTCGGAAAGGGATTGGACTTCTGGAAGACCATGCCCACACGTTTTCGCAGCGAATTGACGTCGATTCCCGCTCCAGTGATGTCGGTTCCATCGAGTTCGATTCGTCCACTCACTTTCGAGCCGTCGACGAGATCGTTCAAACGGTTGAGACAACGCAAGAGCGTCGACTTTCCACAGCCCGATGGTCCGATGAAGGCGGTGACCGTATTCGCGCGAATGGTCAAGGTGACGTGAAAGAGTGCCTGCCGCTCGCCGTAGTAAAAATCAAGATTGCGAACTCGAATTTTCGTGTGGACTTCCGACTGAGCGACCATGCGGGTCTCAGTCGTCAGATCGCGCGATGGCGCCGACGTTCCTGGCCGAAGGACCCGTTGCCCCAGGTGAGGAAGACCCAGTGTATGCTCCATGAACATCCTCCATATACTACACGGCCGATGTCGCAAACCGCTTTCTCAACCGGTTGCGAATCACGATGGCAATCAGATTGAGAGATACGACGACGACAATGAGCGTGAGAGTCGTCATATAGACCATCGGCTTCGCGGCTTCGACATTGGGTGATTGAAATCCCACATCGTAAATATGGAATCCAAGATGCATGAACTTGCGATCGAGGTGCAGGAAGGGAAATGCCCCATCCAAAGGAAGAGCCGGCACCAGTTTCACGACGCCGGTCAACATGAGAGGCGCGACTTCGCCGGCTGCACGCGCCATCGCCAGGATAAGACCCGTCAAGATGCCGGGAAGGGCGCTCGGCAGAATGACATGCCAGATGGTTTCGAACTTCGTCGCGCCAAGGCCGATCGATCCTTCGCGAAACTCTCGTGGAACCGCCGAAAGGCCCTCCTCCGTGGCCACGATGACGACGGGAACCGTCAGAAGCGCCAAGGTGAGTGACGCCCAGAGAATCCCTCCGGTTCCAAACGTCGGATTGGGAAGCGCCTCGGGAAAGAATAGGCGATCGATCGTGCCTCCGGCTGCATAGATGAAACAGCCAAGGCCGAAGACGCCGAATACGATCGACGGTACGCCGGCCAGATTGTTCACCGCGATGCGGACAATGCGGACCAACAGGCCCTGTGTGGCATACTCGCGGAGATATACGGCGGCCATCACCCCGAACGGCATGACGATGATGGTCATTAAGAAGACCAGAAGCACCGTGCCGAAAATGGCGGGGAAGATCCCGCCTTCGGTGTTGGATTCACGAGGGTCTCCCGAGAGAAATCCCCAGAGATTGCCGGCATACGCGAGAGTTTTTTCTCCCCATTTCATATCGTTCGGACGGCTGACGCCCACGATCTGAGCGAGGGGGATGCGGATCTCGCGGCCGTCGGAAATCGTCAGCCCCACCTGGTGCTGTGCAGCTTCGCGATATAGTTCGTCCAATCGCGCAGTGCGTTGTCGATAGGCTTCTTCTAATTCGGTCAATCGCCGTTGTAGGTCGGAATCCGGTACGGCGGCCGCCGATGCAGGGTTCCCTTTGAGCGCGAGGCTTCGGGCCTTGAGTCGCAGGGTTTCTATCTCGTGATTGATGGCCCCGATCTCGTCCCGTTCGATATCATCGATACTCTCGCGTAACTTCCGCCCGCGCACCAAGATAGAATTGAGGAAAGACCACGTCTCTTGTCCTTCAACATAGATCTGATCGTTGTCGTAGATCGCATGGAGGCGTCCATAGGCAGGACCCCATTCACGCCGCTCAACGATTACCACATCTTTCGGTGTCGTGCTGGCCTGAATGGTCGCCTCCTCAACCCATCGGAAATCCGACCCGAAGACATCCCGATTTCCCACCCGAAAACGAGTGCGGGATCGACCCTTCGGCTGATCTTGCGACACGGATTGTGGAATCGTCTCCCTGCCGACCGCCTGACCGATGATCACCCGACCGTCGTGGAGATCGACCTGCTCAATGGCTTGCGGCCAGAACTGTCCGAGCCCGTGAATCATGATCAGGACAAGCAGGCCCGCGATCATGAGAAGACCAACAGCCACCCCGAAAGCGGTCGTCCAGACAAACAGTTCCCCGCTTCGCCAATAATTTCTCATGTCAGAGATTTCTCCGTCATGTATATCTCTGCCGCAGTCTCTGTCGGACAATCTCGGCCACGGTATTGATCACGAAGGTGAACACGAACAACAGCAGCGCGGCGAGGAAGAGAATACGATACAATGCGCTTCCATGAGGCGCTTCGGGAATTTCCACGGCAATGTTGGCGGAGAGCGTCCGGAACCCGTTGGTCCAGCTCCAGTCCATGATCGGCGTATTGCCGGTCGCCATGAGTACGATCATCGTTTCGCCAATCGCGCGCCCAAACCCGATCATGATGGCGGAAAAAATCCCGGGGCTGGCGGCCAGGAGCACAAGCCTCCATACCGTCTGCCAGCGGGTCGCACCAAGAGCCAGTGAGCCGGCAACCAGGATACGCGGCACATTCGAGAGAGCTTCCTCGGCGATACTGTAGATGACCGGCACGATCGCGAATCCCATCACGATGCCGACCACCACGGCGTTGCGCTGGTCATACTGCACACCCAGCTTGTCCACCACCCAGCCTTTAAAATCTCCGCTGAAGAAAAACTCGGCCCACCACTCGTTACTCCAGAGGCACAGCATAATCGTTGCGACAAGCAGGGGAATCAACAGGAGAGCCTCGGTTCCTGGACGAAACCATTCACGAATGCCCGACGGCGCTGCATGCCACACCAGAGACG
Organism: Nitrospiraceae bacterium; assembly: GCA_040510255.1. GTDB lineage: Bacteria > Nitrospirota > Nitrospiria > Nitrospirales > Nitrospiraceae > DASSBQ01. The sequence continues at coordinate 14,127 of JBEVJJ010000136.1, forward strand.
CCAAGACGACGACCAGCGGGGCCAGCATCGACATGCCCACGAGTGCCGGAAACAGACGCTCGAGTAATGGCGCGAGCCACAGGGCGGCCAGAAATCCGAGCACCACGGTGGGTAATGCCGCCAACATTTCCACAATGGGCTTGATCTTTCCACGGAGATCGGGATGCATGAACTGGGAGGTGAAGATAGCCGCGAGAATTGAAATGGGAAGCGCCAGCAGCAGCGCGTAAAGGGTGCCTTTGAGCGTGCCGAACATCAGGGGCATCAACCCATACTTGGGCTCAAACTCGTCTGATCCGGACGACGACTGCCAGACATGCTCGGGTCGGTCATAGCCCTCGTACCACACTGCGCCGAAGAGCGTCTTGAATGTCACTTCAGGGAACGGGTTGCGCAGCTCGTAGATCGCCATCTGGCCCGCCGTATCGAGCGCGGCGAGGCTATCGCCCTTGGGCGAGAAGGCCACGGACCGGACCGGTGTCTCGCCATTCGGAAACCGCAACCAGGTCTGCTCCGACGTGGCATAATGGATAAAGACCTGTCCCTGCAGATCGGCGGTTGCAAATCCCTTGTCACGGGTGGCCGGCGCAAACGCCGTAATGCTGGCGCGGTGCGGCAACAGCTCGTGCATCCGTTCCAATCGAAACCGTCCCAGATTCCCCGGCGCGCGAATCAACCCCCATGTCGAGACGCCTCCATCCTCCGTCATGACGACGAGGCTCCTGTCTCCATTCAATAGCCCAAGCATCGCAATCGGCGAAACCGACCTCGCTGGAAGATAGGAGAGGGGAGCCTGCGGCTGATTCGAGTCCATCAGGCTAAAGTGATACAACAGGCCTTCGGCTGTGCCTGCATAGAGGTTGGCAAGCGAGGAATCCAATGCCAGTCCCGTGATGCGACCAGCGACTCCCGACAATTCCTGCATGGTCGGACTCTGTCCATCACCATCATCAGGGATCTTTCCAAACCACAGGCGCCCCTCTTCGGTCAGTGCGACAAAGGCTTGCCCGCCGGGCCCTGTTCGATAGGCCAGTTCGACAATTGGCTGATCCACTACCTGTAGCACCTGGCCAGCCTTGAGGAGTGGTCGCTTGTTCCGCTCCCCCGAATCGGAGAAGGACGTGGTGACACCCAATTTGACCGGAACGATTCCACCTTCGTGTGTCCCCAGCAGGTATGTGCTTGATGCTCCTCCGCCGTGAGCAATCGCGGTGATTCGTTGATGGCTCAGCAGAAGGGGAACCTCGACGGGCACGGGCCGTCCCGACGCCAGGTCGATGAAATGGGCTCCGCCGGAATGCAAGGCATAGGCGATCTGTCGGTGTTCATCCATCCCAATGCGAACAGGCCCGCGAGAGGATTGAATCGACGGCAGGGCCACGCGAGCGATGAGGCGTGCCGTCGGCGTACTGAACAGGGGAGTGATTTCGCGGAAGATAAAGAAAAAGATCGCCAGGATGGCGACGATAATGGCAATCCCGCCAGCGCTGACGAAGTACTGCGCGATTCGATCGACCAGTTGGCGTTGTGTGATGGAATGACCCATCTAGACGACACTATTTAATGTTCGAAACATATTTTTCGACGGCTGAGGCATCGAGCGGGAAGTACCCGTCTTTGTTCACGTCCGACTGGCCTTCCCGGCTATAGATATATTTCAGAAACTCCCGGACGATCGGGGACAACGGTTTGCCCGGGGCCTGATTAATGTAGACATAGAGATGGCGCCAGAGTGGATAGGTGCCGTTGCGCGTATTCTCCAGCGTCGGAGCGATCGGTGTACCGCCGGTTTTTTCTGATACCGGGACCATTTTGATCCCCGAGGTGGAGTACCCGATCCCGCTATACCCCAATCCATTACGGTCCTCGGTCACGCTTTGAACAACGGAGGCCGAGCCGGGCTGCTCCTTGACCTGGTCCTTGAAGTCACCATTTTTCAATGCCTGTTCCTTAAAGAACCCATACGTGCCTGAGGCCGAATTGCGTCCGTAAAGGCTGATTCGAGCTTTCTGCCAGTCTCCGTCCATTCCGAGCTGGCCCCAGGTCTCGATGTCTTGATTCCCACCCCGGCGACGACTTTTTGAGAACGCGGCATCGACTTGCTCCATGCTCATCGAGGAGATTGGATTATCCTTATTCACAAAGAGAGCCAACGCATCGACTGCCACGGCATAGGCCACCGGTTCGTACCCAAATTTGGCTTCAAACTTGTCGATCTCGCTGGCCTTCATCAGGCGGGACATCGGGCCCAATTGTGCGGTCCCCTCTATCAACGCGGCAGGAGCCGTGCTCGATCCTTTGCCTTCGACTTGAATTCTGACATTTGGATATTGACGCCGGAAACCTTCCGCCCAAAGGGTCATGAGATTGTTGAGCGTATCGGAACCGATGCTGTTGATCGTGCCAGAGACCCCGCTGACCTTAGCATAGGGACGAATGGCCGTATCGAGGCCGGATGCTTCCGCTGCCAACACAGGGGAGACAAGCATGATAGATGAGTACAGGACAACGACTACGCAAGCATGCGAAACTCTGACCATTTTGAGCTTGCTCATGGTTCGGCTCAGTGTAAGGACGACGAGTTTCGGTGGGATAGAGATTGTGTTAACAGAGTGTTAACAGTTGTCCTCGTCAATTCGAAGCATCCTGCCAACAATC
>JBEVJJ010000137.1:0-5896 GCA_040510255.1 Nitrospiraceae bacterium
TTCCACTCATGGTGCAGGCCGGAGCGAGATGGTCATTCTAGAAATGACAAAGCAGGTGAAAAGAGAGATTCGAAACCCACGGCATCTTGGAAAGAGTGGTGTGACCTGCGGCTGCGGGAAACTCATTGCGCGATTGGTACCGGAAGGAGTGGAAATTAAGTGCAGGGGATGTAGGAACCTGGTGGTCATTTCACATTCTGATATTCAGAAATGCAGTTCATCGTCTACGGAAGAAACATGAGTTTCGCTATTTGGATATGGTCGACGGGTCGGATGAAATGAGAATGCCAGGTCATTGTGAACGCTCCATCTCTCTCTTTCCCTATTGGATAAGACAGTCCGGATAGAGGTTGCAAGTTCGATTCAAAAAGAAGAGGACCATGGTCTCTGTTGTCACCTGGCACAGGCGTAAGGAGTGACTATGATGATTCGCTATCTCAGAACGTTGTTTTTGGGTGCCGCATTATGCGAGGCCTGTCAGAAATATCCCCAGGCGTCTGATGCTCTCTGCCGATCGTGCTTGACCAGACTGCAGCAGTTTCGAACTCTTCGGCAAGGTTCGAGGAGCTCCTCCCCTCAATCAGAAGGGAAAGGATCTACCGCACATCTTTAGGTACATCAGCGTCCGCTGCGCTCGTCGTGATGTCTCTGCGATATCCACTGCTTGCGTGGACAGAAGGATGGAATCTGCCCAGCTGGTTGAAAGATAATTTCTGTCCAAAACAGATCTTCTCCGAAATTCAGACCACCCGCCGCTAGAAACCCAGTGCTCTTGTCGTCCACTTCAGAGGTGGCCAATGCCCAGCGGACGCATGCGGCCGTTGAAGTCCTTCAATCACGTATACTCTATCGGTTGATCGATGTGCCGGCAGGTCGCACTCGAAGGCGGATTAGTTCGCGCGAAGAATGCTCTTCGCTACGTAGTTCGCAATGAGGCGATGCGTGAAGGGATTGGGATGACCGTCGTGCAGGTGGAGCTCATACTTCGTGTTGGGAACACGACCCTCATAATCCGGAATAATATCGGAAAGTAGATGCACGCGTATCTGTTCGTCCCTCAGGCCGTCCAGTACTTGTGGAAGAAACTTGAGAAAGTCTTGCTGGCGGAACATATTGTCCCAAAGAATGACGTGGAACTCGCTTTCCGGATAGTGCAGCGCTGCCGCGTTTCTGGACTGCGCCACAATGGCCAGAAAGAGTTGCACGTCATCACTCGAGAGGCTTCGGAACGGACTCACCAGTTTGTTATAAATGAATGACTTCCTCAAGGTCTCGGAGACGGCACGACCGACCGGTCCCCGCCCCCGCCAGAATTGTTCGATTGCGGAATAGCGGGACTCATCCATCACGGTATCAAGGTTGCCGTCGGCGACCACTCGCCCGCTGTCCGTTCGCCGGTATCGCGGTGTGTGTGGAAACCACGTGATGAGCCCCGCCACTCGTTCGAGGTGATAGGGGATTGCCTGGTAGATGATGTACTTGGGCGGCACTGTGACAACAGCATCAACGACTCCACGCTCGAATGCGGCCAACATCTGCTGCGGGCCGTAACCGTGGAAGCCGAAATTGTAAATGGCATAGCGCCCATGCGTCAGCAGTCCGGTCATGTAGGGCATGGCTTCATCGTCGGCAACCCCTTGACCGATGGTGAAGGAGCAACCGAAAAACAAGACTGATCCAAGGACATTCCGGACATCGTACGGTGGCGCCATGCGTAAGCCATTCGCATCCATCGTGTACTTGGTTTCATAGATTGGCACCGAGTTGATGGTCTTCACATGAGTCGCCATGAAGTTCTTGCGAGGGACCATGCCGAAGTGGTCATCGCGAATGAAATAGGCGTCATTACAGCAATACGAATTGACCTTCTCCGGCGTGATGTTCCAGAGATAGAACTCGCCCACTCCGAGCGCCAGCATGGCGGCGCTAAGATTGATCCAGACCATCTTCGATGTGTCGCCTCTGGCGCTCAATCCTAGAAACAGAAGGGCGAGGAACCAGGTACCAAAGAACCATGCAAACGGGACATAGGAAGCCCTGATAGAAACATAGGCGGCCAAGATCGCGAGACCGACCACGGCGAGACGTGCGGTAAACTTCAGTCGCCAGGGTCGCGGTAGTGGAGAGGCAAGATCAAGCAATCGCATGCTCAGTAATCACGCTTAGGTCCCCAGGTTGTGTTCGTGAGAAGCCCGCGCAGTGATAGGACATCCGGCACAATCCAAATTTAACTGGACAGGTTTCTCGCACCACTTCTCAGGAGACTGAGGCACGTCCATGCCGTACAGGCGTGCGTCTACTTATACTAACATTCACAAAAGGGGACAAGCGCCGACACGTCCTTTTGCCGTCAGCAGATCCAGTCGTGGGCGGAAATACCTTCTAATTGGCGCTCACGCTTGCCATCGCCAGAGGTCGAACAGGACCGGAGCAAGAAACGACAGGAGTCTTCACGAGAAGGAATGTGAGGCCAGGGAGTCGAGAACGACCATCCGCAGTGACTGAACGCAGGCTGTTGGGGTCAAGCTAGCAAGTACTTGTTCGCGATCTTATGCCTGAACATCTGATTAAAGCATTCTCACCAGGGCCCCAGCCCAAGGTGAGTCATGAGTGTCCCGGTCCACCACTATTTCTTCATGGAGGGAAGGAGCATCCCACTTCTTACTGCGATGACGACGGCATTGACGAGATCATCGGTGTAGAGCTTTCTTTTGATGCGCTGCAGGTGTTCCCGGACCGTACGCTCACTGATTCCCTCCGCCAACGCGATATGCTTGGTAATCTGGCCCATGGCGCGACGCTCAAGGACAGCAGTCTCACGTTTCGTGAGGAGCGTGCGCGGATAGGCACGCTGGCTCGCCTGGACCAGCGACGGAACAATTGATTCGAAGTGTCTGAGATGGGCCCTGCCACTCCGTTCGGACGACATGGCGGCAATAAACCATACGAAACGGTTGGGGCTGGCGAAGCCTCCGCATAATGAATACTGCAGCCCGGCCTGTTTGACCCGCTTCAACATTTCAGGGTCAAACTGCGCCTTCAGCCGCTTCGCGACATCGGACCACATGAGAGTACTTTTTGTCCGAAGCCATTCCTGAAAAATAACGCTTTTCCACAGCGCGCCCGTCGCGAGATACCAGCGCAAGAACTCACGGGGAAAGCTGTGATTGAAGATAAATCGAATGGTCGTACGCGAGGAATAGCCGCATGCGCCGACGAACTTCTGGTAAGGGATGAACGCCCGTAAATGCTCCAGGAGTTCGCGAAACTCCTTCGGGTTGTGACACCGGCGCGCCTCAGCCTTTAGGTCTTGGAGAAGGACCGCATCGTCAGAAGAAGGGATACGTTCTCGTCGAGCGACCCGGGACGCGGAGTGCACACGTCGCTTGGCACTGGAGACAGAGCTGAACGACATTTTGATCTTCCCTTTGTGCGGAGAGAGCATACCTTCGATTTTCCAGATTGTCACCTAGTGAAGGGTGCCGATATGACGCCCGTGCGTGTAGCGCCTGTAGAATGTTTTCGTGTCGCATCTGCTGCCGACTGGCAGGGCAGCATACGGAATGCCCTTCCAACTGATAACACCGCCGAGAGCGATGCCCCGGACTTTACCGCTATTGATCTGAACCAGCAGCGGCTCATTTGCCGTCGAGGCCCTGGACGCAGCAATCGCTGTCGCGAACGTGGGACTGCCAGCCGCGCCAGGGGTCAGCGAACTCTCTGCAAAGGATGTGACAGGCGGTGGGCCGCGAACGAGGCTCTTTCCGCAGCTCTCCTGGTATTGGAAGCGAGTCGGATTCTTGACTGAATACGTCCGAAAACACTCGAGAGAACAAATACCAAATGGGCCGTCGGCGCGGTTCACGAGTGAAGCCTGGTCCGTTCAAGGCTCGCTCTTCTTGACGGACGATACGGCGTCCTTCGGCGAAGCTCACCCGCGCTGGCCGTTTACGCAGATGCAGGCCGGCTATTGGGGAGCATGGCAGGTGGCTGTCCGTTATCAGAGATCAGGCTTGACCCGGACACCTTTTCGTTGGGCTTTACCGATCCGAGCAACAATGCTCGAGTAGCCAAGAGTACGACGATTGGCCTCAACTGGTATCTCGACTCCTCGCTACGGTTGTCCGTGAATTACGCCCATACTGATCTGACCGGCGCGATTCCGTCGTACATCGGCGTCCGGCGGGAAAACGGTCTGATGTTCCGACTGCAAATGACGGTATTGATCACCGGCCACCCGAGGCGCCTCTATAGAAAGACTCATGATCTCAGCTGCCGACTCTCACTGATCAGTTGTTATTCACTCACCTTGAATAGTGTCAACAGTCATGCACAACCTATCTAAACAATTGCCGGTGTAGATGCCCCTAGTTGTCCTCACGAGGTGAGAAAGAGGACCGATCGTGATCGGGCTCTGCTGTCAGGGACCAGGTGCGCCGTCGCGTGTGAGCACCACACGGGTGCGCCAGCGCTCTGAACCCTCTGCCCCAAAGATGCGATCCAAGGTTATCACCACCAGAAAGTTAGTCGAACAAGTCCCCTCTGCTTCTTTCAATCACTCGTGGTCCAGAATCAGTTGATTTGGGACCCCCAAGCGCTTCCTCACTTGAAACAATCGTAATTCGGAAAGTTGTGCGCTGATAGCGCATCAACGGGTGCCACCGATCGTGCCGGCTTGGCGTCGATGGTGACCGTCTCATCTCGACGTCGGCGAACGTCTAGGGAGAATCGCTCTTCGCCAACGACCCATACGTCACCTTCCGCATGAACAATCCGATGAACGCAATCACGTACACCAGAGCGACACCCAGTCCCACACGATAGCTGAAAAACAAGGCATTTGAGGGAGAGTCCTCGTAACACCGTTGCTCTATCGTATCGATTTTTATACATAATGGCCGAGCAAAGTCCTTCGAACTCCCGCGAATCCTGCGTGGTCCACACTCTCTAAATGTTCTCCAGACTGATCACAATTGCACAGTGCATGGCGTAAGCATTCGATACAATATGAAGCTTGCACCAGGTTCGAAAGCTAAGAAGGAGAATGCCATGAAATCAATTATTATTAACGTAGGGTATGGCCCATTTTGCATTAGTCATAAGGCGTTTCTTCGCTTACGGGATCTGGGACAGCCTGATGCCCTGAATGAAGTGAATCAAGGTGAATATTGGCCAAAGGCAGCTGCGCAAAATGAGCCTAGCCTCAATCAGTGTGGCAAACTGATTCCTCGAGACGATGCGAAATTAGTTCAGACAATTAAAGAGCTAGGTAATGAAGCGAATGGCCACGCGACGCAATTGAAGATCGTCGAGATTCCAGAGGATGTCCTCTGGGCCGTTGAGAAGCTCGACGGCATAGAACATGTCAGCGAACAGCATCGGACGTGGGGAATGAAACCTTAGTTGGAATCTTCCAACTAAGAAGTTTTACCCTATGAAAGGAAGAAGGGATCACAGGAGAGCACTGTGAGGAAGGAGCATCAGGAGAAGCCCCCGCAGTCAGCATGGGTTCGGATTCCGGACGGCACTAGAGTGAAGCACAGGCATGAGGGAAAAGAAGGATTTATTGATGGATTGACCGAATGCGCGGTAGGGCCAGATCGCAATCCTGACGGCCGTACGCAGTACCGAATGAATATTGGGATCCCAACTCGGCGACTCGTCGTCGAGGACGATCTCTCCATTCTCATCGATGACGAAGACATCGTGATCATGATTCGTCATAAGGCTGCCTACCGCCGATCGGTAACGGCACAGCTTCATGAGGTACTGGCTAACGATCGCTTCATCAAGTCATCTCACTGAAGAGCCAATATGGAAATCGCCTGCTCAGCGCGTATGACGGGCGGATCGCAGCATGGGTGTGCCCGGCAGGCGAGCGCGCTCGGTATCAGGT
>JBEVJJ010000138.1:0-5981 GCA_040510255.1 Nitrospiraceae bacterium
CTCTGAGTCGAGACGTCATAAATATCTTCGCCGCACCAGTCCTTCGTATTAGCGGGGTCTTTGTAACAGCGAAGGCGCCAATCGGGGTGACCTGTTAAGGGATCCGGTGGAATTGTCCGCCGATATCGCTTCACGGTGGTTCCGCGTACGGTCGCCTGCTCTCCAGTCAATTTCACTCCGAGCAACGCGTCCAACGATTTGGGGTAGCCATACATACCGGTCACGTCTTTGCAGGTCAATTTATTTTTTACACAAGCCGGCCCGGCTAAAACGTCACCATCCCGACTCCAGTCCAATCGAAACGCGTCGATCGCAGATCGAATGATGCGCAAGTTCTGACGCAATTCAAGTTCTCTTGTTCGCTTCGCTGAGACCCGGGTGAAGGGGAGCGCAACGGATGCCAGGATGGTGATGAGCGTGAGCGTAACCAGCAACTCGAGCAATGTGACTCCGGACTGTTTCACCTGACCCTTACAACTCCGTTTCCAGATCGGGGTGGATCGGATTGTTCTTGCGCCGTTGCATCCCCCATTGTGACGCGCACAGGCGAGACACCCGGTGCTTTGGCTACAAATGTCAGACTGAGCAACCTCCCCTCATTCCCGGTCATCGTCGAAGGTCTATGAAGTCGGAGGACGACCGATCCGTCCGTGGAATGGGATGTAATGTCCATCTTCTTGCGCATTCCGCCCAAGAGTTCCCCTTCCGCCGCCTCACGAAATTCCACTACTCTGGGATCAAACGCCAGTTTAAGTGCTTCGTCGACAATGCCGCGCGCCTTCCGAGCCATCACGTCGATCTTGAATTCTTTTCCGACTGGAACGGCCACATCCGCAGGCTGTATGGCCAGCTGAGGCATCAAGTTCAGTGAGGCCTCCGCCATGGCGCCCCCTACGTCACGTCGTGTGTTCATGCTGGCCGACGCCGCCAAGGGCCTACCGATTGCCGAAGAAGGTCCCATGACGGCGGAGGTTTTCTTGACAGGACTGAGGAAGAGCGGGGATGTCGCATAGACCGATTCTGTGCCCGACCAGAATGCCTGGGTTTGAAGACCCGGCGGCCGCTGCGGTTGGACAAGGTGGGGTGTGATAGTCAGGATCACTTCCGTGGTCACTCGGTTCGTCTTGAAGGAACTGATCAGGTCTCCCAATATCGGGATGTCTCCGATCCAGGGAATGGTGACCTTTGTCCGTCGATCCTCTTCTTGCAGCAACCCTCCCAATACAATCGTTTCCCCGTCTCTCACATTGAGCATGGTTTCGGCTGAGCGATTCCCGAATTTGAATTGTGAAATAGGAGGCGAGGCCTGAAGAAGAACCTGATCACCGAGACGAATGACCTCGATCTTCATCTTCAACGACAGTTCGTCACCCAGATGGATAGTGGGCTCGACCGTCAGTTTGACACCAGTATCCCGGAATTCGATGGATGTCACGGTCGAGGTCGTGGGAACCGCGCCGGTTGCAGCTTGTCCCGGGAGCACATTGGTGGTAGACAGCAGAATCGGTTGCTTATCACCAATGTTGATCTCTGCCTTCTTGTTGTTCACGACTCGCACCTTGGGTGCTGCCAGCGTCTTTGCGTCGGTCACCTGCTTGAAGAAATCCAATTGCACATTTGTCGGCAACTTAAACACGTAGCTGTCAGGCCCAAGGTTCGACAATTGCCGAAGGGTGAACTGTTGGGCGATATCGCCGGCTATAGTAGCGCCAGTAGCGGCAAATCCTGGGGGAACCATGGCGGCGGCAACTTGCTTTGGATATGAGAGCCCATACGTCTGATCAACTGTGCGATCGACTTCCAACACCTCGACATCGAAGAGGACTTCGGAATCTTCGCGATCATTTGCGAGAATGATTTTCTCCGCTAACTCCACCTTTTCCGGTTGATCGCGAATCACGATGGTATTCAATGGCTCATTCGCGTGGATATGCTTGGCATCCAACATCGTTTTCAATAAAGCCACCATGTCCTTCGCCTTCGCGTTCGAAAGATAAAACGTGCGGATCATCAAGTCCTGGTATTGCTCCTGCTTTTGCTTGGTGTTGGGACTGATAATGATGAGATCGGGCGAAGCGCGTTGGGCGAAGAGTGAATTGCTGTTCAGAATAAGATTCAGCGCCTCATCGAAGGGTTTGTCCTGGAGAGACACACTGAACGGATCGTTGCGGACATCCTTGTCGAACACAAAGTTGATTTTCGCGGCTTTCCCGAGCGCCTCGAGCACTTCCTTCAATCCGGCATTTCTAAACTGCAGGGTCACGGGCTGCTTCTGCCGATCATCTCGATTCAACGCCTGCTGCTCTTCGGTGATTTTTGAGACGGCTTCCAGTGCTTCATTGAGTGATGGATCTAATTCCGCTGCACGAGCAAACCCTTCCAGCGCTTCGCTGGCGCGTCCGAGTTGCGCCAGACGTTCTGCTTCCCGAAACTGATCCCGTGCATGTTTCAGTCTCAAAGCTTCAGTCAGACCGTCCTGATGATCGGACGAAGCCGGTTCGATGGCAAGGGCTCGCTTGAACTCTTCGATGGCGAGGTCCAGTTGTAGCTTTTTTAGAAGCTCTCGACCCCGCTCGTCGTGCATCGCGGCCGCACGCTCTCGCGCAATGGCATATTTGTTTTGGAGTTTTGAGTCAAATGGGTCGTCTTTCAGGGCCTGCTTGTAGGCGAGGCTGGCTTCCTCCCAGTTGCCAGCTGCAAGATGTTGGTCCCCCCGCTTGGCATCCGGTGAGGACAACATCGCACAGCCAGCCAGAAGGAGCAGTGTCCAGAGGCATAGCCGTTTGAAGGCGTAATAGCTTGTAGCTTTCATGTCAAAGCGAGCATGCGGCGTCTGGAGAATGGGACCAACAGGCGATGATTAACGATGTCTAGTGTCTTTGGTATATCAAACTCAACATACGCGGACAATTTCTTTCTTACTTTTCACTCTCCACGTGAGTGCATAGTGAGCAAGGCCGGATTGGGTGGACACCTCAAAACGGCGCCCGATAATCCCTGAGGAGGTGCAGCATGGGCAGCGTCGGCGGCTTACACCTGAACCAAAGCGGGAGGCAGTTTAGCTGCTGTAGGCGGGGCAACGTGGCATCACGCCGAGCACGACGTGCAATGGACATTGCTCTGACCGTAGGGGAAAATGTCTTTAGCATCCTGAAGAATGAATTGATCCATAACCAGCCGTATTCACAGGCGCACTTAGAGCCATCGGACTGACACGGTATATGAGTACATCAGCAAATAACAGCTGTCAAAAGAGGAGGCATCCTGTTCCGGCCTAAGTCTAGTGAGAGGCTGCCTAACACGAGGCAATCCACCAAGACCTGATTAAAAGATGGTCCAAGGGACCAGCACACTCTTTCCTTGCACAACATCGCTGCACTCGGTTCGGACATCAGGTGGAAGGGAACAGAGACCAATCACGCGAAGCAGAAAGACGAGGAAAAAGTCTGAGGAGAGATTCTCCACAAATTTTACAGTCGCCAGTATCTCACTGATCCGGGTAACCTCTCTGGATCCAGGGCACCCTTGACGTCCACCACTGCGCAGTTGCGTTGACGACGCAGCGGTCTTAGCAGTTCCAGTATATCCATCTGTAAATAGTGCCGATGCGGCACGGCCAAGATAACCCCGTCTACCTGCTTCACATCATCCCACGCAGAGAGTCGTACTCCATACTCAGCCACGGCTTCTTCCGCCTCCGCCATCGGATCGTGCACGACGACCTGAACCCCATATTCTCTCAGTTCATTGACGATGTCGGGCACGCGACTATTGCGAAGGTCTGGCACATTTTCCTTGAAGGTAAGCCCGAGCACAGCCACTTTCAGATCGCCAACGGGACGCTCCAATTGGTTTAACAATTTCATTGTTTGTTCGGCGACAAATTTACCCATACTATTGTTGATCCGTCTCCCCGCTAAGATGACCTCAGGATGGTATCCCACGGACTCGGCTTTTGTCGTTAAATAGTATGGATCGACACCGATACAATGTCCCCCCACCAGTCCAGGGCTAAACTTCAGAAAATTCCATTTTGTCCCGGCCGCTTCCAAAACGGACTTGGTGTCGACCCCCAAGCGATGGAAAATCAGGGCCAGTTCGTTCATGAGTGCGATATTCAGATCTCGTTGGGTATTTTCGATAACCTTTGCCGCCTCGGCAACCTTGATACTGGATGCACGATGGATCCCGGCCTTTACCACAAGAGCATACGTTTGAGCGACAATGTCCAATGACTCATCGTCTTGCGCCGAGACAACCTTGACGATTTTCTCAAGTGTGTGCTCCTTATCGCCCGGATTGATGCGTTCAGGTGAATACCCGATCTTGAAGTCCAACCCGCACTTGAGACCAGAGGCTTCTTCCAGAATCGGCAAACAAACCTCCTCTGTCGCGCCGGGGTACACCGTCGATTCATAGACCACAATCGTACCGGGCGACAGATTTGCACCGATCAACTCAGAGGCTTTCTGCAACGCGCTGAGATCGGGTTGGAGGGCTTCGTTGATGGGGGTCGGGACCGCCACAATGATGAAATCTGCGGTTTTGAGATCCGTTGGCTCACAAGTATAGTGAACCTGTCCCTTCTTCAGATCCTGCTTAGAAACTTCGCCTGTCCTATCAATCCCCTTTCTGAGCTCTTCGATTTTCGCTTTGTTGATGTCAAAGCCAATGACGGGAAAGTATTTTCCAAATGCCACCGCGATTGGGAGCCCCACGTAGCCCAGTCCGACAATGGCAACCTTGCGTTCAACTCTCTTTCTCATTGATCCTCCTCCACCCGTCGTCATAACCGCACGTAAGAATGGCAGATGTCTCAGAGTGAGTCAACGAATGTGCGTGAAAACGCCGGTCTTCGAAGCGTTCTGGATGCGAGGCAGCCCTGCGTCACACAGTCTGACATGTTCAAATCAGGTAAGGCGGCGTCCATCAGGATTTTGGTCGTATCCGGCTCCGTTCGTCAATCAGCCGAGCAATCTCTTTACCAATGACAATGCCGGAGTAAGGAGAGGTGTGACCAAGGTCAAAGAAATGTGGCTCCGGACTCTGGTCAAGAACATGTGAAAGATCAACAAATTCTTCCCGATCGTGCAACTCAAGCGCCACTCGGCGATAAAATGCACGCGCAAATTCGATATAGTCCGGATCGAGGGAGTCGATTACCTTTTGTTCCAAATCAGTTGGATTCGCTTTGGTCACCACCAAAGGCTGCAGCGCAAACACACAGCGAATCTTCAGGTTCTTGCAAATTCCCTGCGTCATCGTGACGTTGAGCACATACGTCGAGACCGTCTTATCGAGGTTTTTCCTTTCCGAGTATAGATTCTGCCCGTATAGAGAATTTTCAATACGATGATTGATGTAGTTACGCCAGAACACTGAGTAACGCGACAGGAATGCCGATCCTGCATACAGGATAAGCCTTGGATACTCGCGCTCGACAAGATCTTTCATCTTCAGGGACAGATCAGCCTGCATGGCTCCCGCGCCAAAATAAAACCCGTACATGGCCTCGTTGAAGCCGTCGTAAAAGAATGCATTGGACGGCCGTTCGGTGACGGGAACACGCCTGAGGAGATCTTGAAATTTGATGGTCTCGAGAGAACTCTGAAAACCGCCGACTCCAAAATTATGGACTTGTGCACCGCGTTCACGTCTGTTGAGCTCGACCGCAATTTGATTGGCAAGAGTCAGCCGATCGTCAGCTTCGAGATTCTGCATGGTCGAACCGCCGAACGTCCATATGATTTCCTTGACGTCCGTCATTTTTGCACTGTCAGGCGTGACTCGCGCTCCAAAGTAACCGGTAAAGTTCACAGTCGTACTGGAGGCCTGAGCCGGAGAATACACATAATAATCGTGGTACACGAACCGCAATGCATTCCAGTCCTTGATTAGCTGTTGGACATCCGGATATGACCGGCTGATCTCTAGATACTTCGACTTGGCGGGGGGCGAATAGGTGAGTTTGGCGAGGACAC
>JBEVJJ010000139.1:0-16364 GCA_040510255.1 Nitrospiraceae bacterium
TCCTCTTGGCTCAATCAAGTGGAACTGTGGTTCGCGAAAATCGAGCGTGACGTCATCGCCCGTGGCATCACCTCCACCAAAGATCTCGACAGGAAGCTCATGCGGTATATCCGTCACTACAATAAGGCCCCCACAATCGTGAAGTGGAAATACTGCGACCTGTCGCGGCGCATTGGTACACAATTAGCTGTTACAGGCCACTAGTGAGCTGGTCCAACGAATTCTTTCCTCAGGTCCTTCGGATCCCCATATCATCACCGTCTCCACCGCCTCCGGGCCGATGAATCTCCCCGGTCTCTTCTTGATGCCGGCGAGAAAATGCTCTTTAGTCGCTTTTCACATGCCCCACGCTATACTGATTTCAGATTTCACTGATGGACGGCAGGGAAAAGAGTGATTGTGTCGACAACCTCATGCACGATGGTGTCCAGTTCCATTTCTACTGCCGGCTCGCTGTTCCCGTCATCGCTCACGGTCAGCGTGACGTCCAGCGTTGAGTGGAATTTCCCATGACCCATCCCGGATCCGACCAGGCAGATATGAATACAGCCACCATTCTGGTTGTCGATGATGACCCTGCTACGCGGCTTGTGTGTTGCACGAGGCTTAGTGCGAACGGCTACGAGGTTTTGCAAGCAGCCGGGAGCTCGGAAGCACTCAAACTGTTTGCCGAACACGACGGCACCATTCATCTGGTGCTGTCCGATGTCACTCTTTCTCCACCTGGATTTCAGTTATCGGTCGAAAACAATCCTTTCCCTCGGGTGAACGGGCTGGAACTTGTGGATCGACTTCTCGCCTCAGGAAAAGAACTCCGTGTCATGTTGATGTCCGAGATCCCCGAGCAAGAGTTACTGTCTCGAGGACTCCTCCGCAACAGCATGCTGTTCATTCGAAAACCTATCAACGCCGACAACCTAGACGCCATGGTTCGACAGGTTTTAGACGGCCCTCCTTCTGTTCTTGACCCGGGAAAGTCGGCCGGATCGACCAAAAAACAATTTGAATGGTTTGGATGAACAGCTCGCCTGTTTGAAATCAGCGGATTTCTTGCTAGGCGCTGATCTCTTAGTTAGACTCTTTCTGCGAAGACCCTCGACAACTATGGCCAGAGCAAAATCCAGCGAACAGCCGAAAAGCCGCGCAAAAACGACCGCCGTTGACGATATCAATCGCGGGATTGATAAACTCAAGGACCTCATGGCCCAGGTCGAGGATCTGTCTCGCGAGGGACATCCGTATAGGGAGGCCGTTCTTGCCCGAACCGACCTCTCAATCAGGGAATCGATCCGCCGTATTTTCGGAGAGAAATCGAATGAATATCAAACGCATAAAGTCCATAAGCTGCGCACGAACAGCAAAGTTGAGTCGGCTCAGACTACCGCGGTACTCAAAAAGCTGGTCGCGCAACTCGAAAATCAAAAGTGTGAACTCCTTGGCCTGAACCCACTACCCTTGCAACCCGATCCACCCCCATCACCCCCCAGTGAGAAGGTCGCGCTGACAACAGTCCCTCCATCACAAAATGTTGCTCAGGTCACCATTGCTCCATTGGGCTCCTCCACTTCCCCCACTGCTCCCGTCACCCTTTCCGTCGCCATGACAACAAACCTTGCGGCATCCTCCGTCCTCCCCTCACACCTCCCGCTGCCTGCCGGAAACAATGTACAGGAAGCGATTACCTCGCCAGTTGCAAATTCGCCTCAGTCTGCCGGGGAATCTTCCTCAAGTCCGTGCACAGTGAGGGCTGACATACTTCTCCACACGAAATCGCCCACACAACCAGATCCTCCGGCCTCAGTGCCTTCGCCGCCCTCTGTCACCAAGCTTGAAGAAGCTACCCCATCATCAACGGACGAATTGAAGGAAGTTTCGCAGCCGGCACCTCTACCGTCCCATCATCCTTCCCAGCCAAACAATTCGGCCGACGTACCACCTGCATCACCTCAAGACACCTCGGCTATGACCCAACCGGTCACACAACCAATGAATAGTGCCATCGTGCAGCCAGTTGAATCCGTCAACGCCCAGACACCTCAAAAAGCTCTGGATACAGAGAATATGGTCCACCGCCCTACGCCACAGTATCCATCTTCACCGTCTCCAAATTCCGCTGCGGCAGTCGTCAGCAACAAGCACCAGGACGAAGGTCGCTCTCCTGGGCCTGTTGAAGTCGCCGGACCCCTTTCTCTTGAGCATGGCGCAGGTCCATCAAAAGATCTCCCACCCATTCCACCAGTGCTATCGTCCCCACCTCTCTCATCCGCACCTGATGTGTGTCCGCCGGTCTCGTCTGGATCGTCCACTGGCCATACTCTGGGTGGTTCCGATGAGCCAACGAATCCTGTTCGTACCCCGGAAATACGCAGCGACGACCCTCTTCACGTCGTCCGCCGGATCTGTTCACGGTTCCACCTCGTTACACGTCAACTTCGGGTGAGAAGTCATGATCGGCCATCTCTGGAAGTCGAAGATGAGTTTGATGTGCAGGACCTCATGCATGCCTTGCTACGCCTGGAGTTTGATGAGGTCCAGTCGGAGGAGTGGCGTCCGAGCTATGCCGCTGGCAAGGCGCAAACCAGTTATCTTCTCCACCGAGAGAAGGTCGTCATCGTCGTCAAAAAGACCAAGGCAGGCGTCACGTTGCGCGATCTCTCCGAACAAGTCAAAGCCGATTCCGCCGCCTATTCCTCACGGACCGATTGCCAGACGTTATTTTGCTTTATCTACGATCCTGAAGGAAGGATCGGTAACCCTCGAGGACTGGAAGCCGAATTGACCATGGTAAGCGATGGGTACACGGTTGAGGTCATCATCGCGCCTAAGTGAAGGACGTCGGTAACGAGAGGGTATCGACGAATCACATCTCCCTTGGCTCATGCCACGTTGACAACCCATACCCGATTGGTTACGGTTGGCTTACAGAGTCCTCCGCGCATGTTCCATTCCAATCATTGAGGAACGTGGCTGATGTCTGATCGTGCCTATGTCTTGATCAATGTGCTTCCCGGCCAAACGGGCGACGTCGTCAAGGCGCTCACCGATATCAAGGAGATCAAGCAAATCGACCCCTGCTGGGGAAAGCCCGATATCTTCACGATTGTTGAGATTCCCCATCAGGATGCGTTGACCCAGCTCGTCCTGGCTAAAATCCATGCCATTCCAGGCGTAGCGCAAACTGATACACATCTGGTCTACCGCTTGCGGGATGGGAAGACTCCATGATGCTTCTCCGGTATCTCCTTATTATTTGTGCCATCACGATTGGAGCCGGATGCGCAAGCGTTCATCCGGAGGCGGACGTGGACGTCATGGATCTCACGCTCCCGGCTCCTGCAGAGAACGTCAAAACCGCCCTTATAGACATTCTTCGCTCGAGTGGCTATGAAATTCAGGAGGAGTACTCCGACACCGTCACGACGGGGTCCCGACGCGAGACCGGAGGACCATGGAACTGGTTGTTGAACTGGCGTTTTGGTGTCATGAAGAGCCGAGTTGAAGCAAAGATGATTCCATTGGAACAAGACTCCACACGATTACGCCTTCAGGTTTTCCCCCTGTCTAAAGATGGGATACTGGATTCCTGGTCCGAAGCCGAATCTCCACTCCCGCTAAGCGCGGCTAATCAGGTACGCCGGCTCAAGAACGCCCTCCAAATTCTCTAGCTCCCCATTATTCAACACACGGCAGGTTTGTGATGGCCGGCAAGTCGGTGAGGTGGCAGTGCCTTGTGAGCCGGCCGTATCCCGCAATTGCTCAGTGACTTCTAACCCCGGCAGAATCTTGTGCGGGGAGGCGCGAAGAAAGGAGGCATCTTTGACAGGATGTCGACCGACTTCCAGGAATAGAACTCGCCATGAATATGATGTGAGCCGAGGTCATTTCTCTTCTGCGTCTTCGCCTAAATCCAGTCCGAACCGCTCCGCCATCCGATACAAGGTGCGCCGATCAATGCCCAAGATTTTCGAGGCTTTCACCTTATTGCCGCGTGTCTCCTTCAGGACTCGAACCAAATGCCGCTTCTCAACCTCATCCAGAGTGAGCAGCGCGTCTCTGTCCGATTCGAATTGCTGTGAGGCTCCTCCTTCTTCATTCTGCTCAGTCTTCTGGCGTATTGCTTCCGGCAAGTCCTGAGGCGAGATCAAAGGTCCATGACTTAAAGACACTGCCCGCTCAATGGCATTTTCCAGTTCTCGAACATTGCCCGGCCAGCTGTGCTTTTCGAGCAGGGATAGAGTGGCCTTGTCAAAGCCTTTCACATGAGGAGCCTCGCCGGCAAGTTTGTGTAGGAAATGGTGGGCCAGCATTGGAATGTCTTCACGCCGCTGCGCTAGAGAGGGCAACGCAATTCGCACCACATTGAGCCGGTAATAGAGATCGTCTCGAAACCTTCCTTCTTTCACGAGACCGGCAAGATCCCGATTTGTCGCGGCGATCAACCGTACATCTACCTTGACCGATGTCGTTCCCCCCACTCGGCGGACTTCTTGATCCTGCATGACCCGCAGCAGTTTTACTTGAAGAGGCGTACCCAGCTCACCAATTTCGTCCAAGAATAGCGTCCCTCCATTGGCCGACTCGAAGAGGCCGGCCTTGGATCCCACCGCCCCTGTAAAGGCTCCCTTTTCATACCCGAACATCTCCGATTCCAGAAGCGCATCAGGCAAAGCCCCGCAGTTCACCGGGATGAACACGTTCTCCCGTCTCGGGCTATTGGCATGGATAGCCCGAGCAATCAACTCCTTCCCAGTTCCACTTTCCCCTTCAATCAAGATGGTGCTCCGTCCTTCGGAAACACGGGCGACCAGCTTATACACTTCCAACATAGCGGGACTACTGCCTACCAACTGAGTCCATGGTTCACGAGTGCGCAATTCGCTCCTGAAACGAGCGTTTTCTCTCACTAAACGAGAATGCTCGAGGCTTCGTTGGACCACCAGCCGGATCTCCTCTTTCTTGAACGGTTTGGCGAGGTAGTCATACGCCCCTTGCTTGATGGCTTCGATCGCGCCTTCCAATGACCCGAAGGCCGTCAAGAGTACGATAGAGGTATCGGGGCTGAACCGTTTGAATTCCCTGAGTACCGCAACTCCATCTACAACACCCATGCGGATATCAGTCAGGACGAGGTCAGCTTTGATCTCCTTTCCGCGAGCGATGGCCGTGGCGCCATTGTCAAACGCCTCGACGTCGTAGCCCTCTTTCGTCAGGGCTTCGGCCAACAAATCGCGGGCAATCGCATCATCGTCAATCACAAAGATCTTCGGATCCATCCGTTTACCCTGTTTCCACCGAATTGGATTTCAAACCTGGGAGCGCGACCGTGACGGTTGTCCCTTTACCGACTTCGCTCTCGAGACTCAGTGTTCCGCCATGCTCCAGGACCGCCTCATGACTCAAGAATAGTCCCAAACCAGCTCCTTTCCCCACGGTTTTCGTCGTAAAAAAGGGTTCAAACGCCCTGCGCAAATCCTCTTCGGGCATCCCGCATCCAGTATCCTTGACCATCATCAAGCCGATGGTATCGATCTGCTGCCCCGTACAACCTCCAGCTTCCGCTTCATCGGGTGTTGCCGGGCGAGCCCCAACCGTGACGGTGACGGTGCCGCCCGAGTCCGTCGCGGCCAATGCATTGGTGAGCAAATTAACCAAGACTTGATTGATTTTCTCTGCATCGGCCCACATCAGCGGAGCATCCTGACCATGCTGGACCCGCAGCGCGACGTTCTTCGCGTGATAGGCGGGCTCCATGAGTGCAACCACCGGCTGGACCAGCACGTCCGGCTGCAACCAGGACGGTTCAGGCCGACGTTGCCGAGTGGACGACAACAAATCCTGGATGATGCGGACGACGCGATTGAGCTGGTCATCCACAATGTCAATCCGCTTCTTCATATCGGTCGTCACCCCTGGTTCCTCAGCTAAGGCATGTACATGCCATGCAATCGAATGCAAGGGGGTGCCAACTTCGTGCGCCACGGATGCGACGAGTTGTCCCAGGGCGGCAAGCCGTTCGGAACGGTTCAGGCGGTCTTTCATATCCACCAGCTGGGCATTCGCCTTCAATAGATTATCCGTTTGCAAAGCCAGCGCGGCGCGAGCCGCCTCCTCCCTGGCCTTCCGCTCTTCCAACACCATCCCGATATACGCGACTCCGATCAGCACGCAGACAACCACCGTGCGATTGATAACGACGGTTGCGAAGCGCTCCTTTTTTTTAGTCGGCTGGAACAATCCTCCGTATGTAACGGCCACACACAGTAACACTGTTACGTACATCAACCTCCTATTGCGCACGGTCGCCACAAGAAGAATGGGCAGGACAAACCCATACGCCCCGACGACGTTCAGGGGAAACAGCACCTCCATGATCACGATAATTGCGCACAAAATGCCGGCGATGGAGAGAATGAGGCGATTTCGCTTATTCATCATTTCGCGCGGGCAGCGCAGAGATCGCATCGAATCATTCAGGTCGGAGCACGGACGGCGCGCATGGTGCATGCCAATTGCAAAACACGTTCATCCTGGCGCAACTCATCGAGGGTGCGGGAAAGCTTGCGCGACCAATTTGGATAACTATCGACCGTCCCGGGAAGATTAATTTGCGTCACCTCACCGATGACGTCATCGACATTGATCAAGACAATTGCAGAAGCGCCCCTTGCGAGATACTGATGGATCGCCTCACAGAGTTCCGGTGTCATGTTCGGCGCGCTTGCCGGATCCTCACTCAGTCCTTGTGGTAGCAGTCCTTCAGCCTTGAGCGCCGTGAGAATTTTCGCCTTGTCCTGTTGTCGTTCATCCAATGCCCGATTCTTGTCCTGATCGGTCGGATAGATGCCGACCCCTGCACGCAGATATATATCCTCACCTGTCCAGAATCCACTCAACGTCGGCAAATCATGCGTGGTGACGACGGCGAGAGAGCGATCGGGATAGGCAGCCGGTGGCTTCCACCGTCCTTTCTCTGTCCGCTCAAAATAAAATACCCGATACGAGAGGATCTGTTTCCGAGCAAGCTGGTCTCGAACCCAGTCAGGAACCGTTCCCAAATCCTCCCCGATGACCAATGTCTGCGCACGAACGCTTTCCAGCGCCAGGATCGATAACAAATCCTCGGACGGATAATGAACATACGCGCCGGCAGACGCAGGAAGACCCCGGGGAACCCAGAATAGTCGAAACAGCGCCATGACATGATCCAGCCGGATCGCTCCGCCGTCCCGGAGATTCTTCCGGAGCAACTCTATATAAGGCCGGTACGCCATCTCCTTCAGGCGAAGCGGATGAAACGGCGCAAATCCCCAATTCTGACCTTGCGGGGCAAATGCATCCGGCGGAGCACCGCAATCAGCGTCGAGTGCCAACACATGTTGCATCATCCAACTTTCAGCTCCGTCGCGATCACTTCCCAAGGCGAGATCTCGATAGAGCCCAATAGCCATCCTCGACGCGGAGACCATTGCGCTCACATCTCTCAACTGTTCAGCTGCAATCCATTGAATGTACTGAAAAAACCGAACTCGCTTCCGATGTCGCCGGGCAAATTCACGCACCGCCGGAGACTCGGGTGAACGATATTGTATTGGCCATTCCCGCCATGCTACAGGACGGCCGTCGACGAGACGCCGTTCTTCCTCCAGGACTTGAAAGACACCATACTGCTCCAGCGGGTCTCCCTCCTCACGGATAAACCGCTCCAACAGCCAACCGCGTGCACTGGTCGGCTGAAGAGAAGGCTCCGTTCCGTGATAGTTATCGTGCAAAAACTGTCGGTAGGCGAGGTCCAGCATTGTCCGCTTTGCATGCGACACCACGTCATAGTTCACCTGTTCGACCTTCCTCACACCTTCCAAAGCCGCCTGAAACTCCTGGCTGCTCCGGACGCGTCGGGCATCAGGCGAGGAATGAAACTCGGGCAACCGTTCAATGTCTATGTACAATTCATTGACATACAGTCGGCTTTGAGGAGCATAGGGACTGATGTGGTGCGGACGGGTGTTGCGGAGAGCATGCAATGGGTTGACCCCGATCAACGAGGCTCCAAGATCCTGACCTGCCCACTCGACGAGATTCCTTAGATCGGTAAAGTCTCCCACACCCCAATTCGTCACGGACCGCAACGAATAGAGTTGAAGAGCCAGCCCCCACACCTTTTGCGCAGCCTGAAACAACTTCGGGACATGGCAATGCGAGGGAGCCACAATCAGTTTTAAGGACCCCCGCTCCTCGTATCGGCTCCCTACAGCCGATGCCGTGAGATCGTAGTACCCGACAGGCAGTCCCGACGGCAAGGCCACGCGAAATCGGACGTGCCGGTTCCCTTGAACGTATCTCACCTCTTCCGGGATGAGCTTCGGTCCTGCCTCTCCCTGCTTGACAAGGTCCCCACCTTCATCGCGCAATTCCCATGCAATGGAAATCTTGTGTTCATCGCCTCCACTGAGGGCAAGACGAAACGACCATCCTGCGTCTTCCACGCCCTGTTCCATAACCACAACGGTATCGCATGGCTTGGCCCAGGGAGCATCGTCCAATCGGGTCAATTCCTCAGCCAGCACTTCGCGCGAATCAACACGAAATCCCATCGCCGCCAGAATAGCCTGCTTGGTTTCACGAGTTGTGACATGATGCGCACCTAGAATATCGTAGTAATCTCCCGCAATTCCGGCCCTCTCTGCCAGAAGAGTTAAGAGTTCTGCTTCACTTCCGTCGTACATAGCGGAGAGTCTGAGTGAAGACCCCATGCAAGTCAAGGCATCGTCATGATTCAGCCGCTTCGCCAAGCTCTTTCTCCTATCAATCTTCTCAATCTTCGTCTTATTCCAGTCTGCCGGTTATCCGTCGTCATGGCTATATCCTTCCTCAGGGGAATTCGGCCGGTACTTTCATGCGTTGCCGCCATATTCACAGCATGGTAGCATGCAAGAGTACGGTGTACGGCAATCGGTTCTATCCCGGCGGACGAGAAAGGGGGCATGTTCCATGACGTCGCCGCAATCCAGGCTGTTGATTCTTACCGTGGCAACGGTTCTCGTGTCGCTGGGCATGAGTTCACAATTCTCCACAGTCGCGTACGGTCAATCGAGCGGTATCCCGATCACCGGAGACTACCGGTACGCAATTCATGATCCGGAAATGCCGGCAGAAGCCAAAGACCACGCATGTCGAGAAGCCATGCGACTTGCAGTCAGCACTGCTCCTCCCGTTCGTGAGCACACGGCTTCACCGGTGGATTCGGTCATGTTTAGAGATGTGGTTGAAACACTCCTCACCCAACACGTGACCGACATGCAGATTCTTGAAGTGTCCCAGAAAGGAGGGATTGTTCACTGCAAAGTGAAGGGAACTCTTCAGGCCGAAGTGGTGCCTCAGGTCGTCCATGCTCAATTCAAGGGCAATGGCCCGGACACCGGCATCCTTGATCGCAACAGAGCGCTCCAGATCGTGGGTGTCGAGGATCAGGACGGAACAATTGTTGTCACCTACAAGGCTTTGAGACGTCTCGACTGGTCAACGACTGCGTATGTCGGGAGTTTTCAAGGAATGGCGGATGTGATGGTGGATTTCTTCGATGCGGCGGGAATTCTCATCAAGACTCATCGTCATCCTGCGAGGAGAACACTCGCCGGAGACGATGTCATGAACCCGGGCCAGGTCGGAGTTGTCAAGGTGCCGCGGCCGCTACAGGCAAGAACCTATCGAGTGTGGCTCGTGAAGTAGCATCTTCCCATCTTCCATTGATGTCAGGTGCGACGCATATATCGGACCTTTGCGACCGGAACTCCGGCTACTTATCGGCGAGCGGCGGAAGATTCACACCGACCCGTTCAAGCCCCATGATAACCGTCAAGGCCGACGGAGCGTGCTGAACGATTTCTTTCTGTACTTCGATTCTTCTGAGATCCACAAATTCGGGAGCCGTCAATCCCAAAGACTCACGGTAGGCACGATCGGCGATGCCGCGCTGCTTTTCAGCTTTTTCTCGCGATTCTTCGGCTTTCTGAAACTCTACCATTGTAATCTTTCGCTGTTCCTGGATAATCGTTTGTGTGGTCTGCTCGACCACCCCTTTTGGCGGCAAAATGCTTCCAACAACGACCCGGTTCAGGCGAATTGGAAGATTCTGTTTTTCCAATAGTCTCGTCTGGAGCTCGCGCGCAATCGCTTCCTGCAACTTGGTGCGAGTAGTCGGGTCTGTCGTCAATTGAAACAGCGGATACCTCTGAACTTCTTCACGAACAAACGTCCGAAACGCCTCCTTGGCATTGTTCTGATACCAGTTCGGACCAAAGCGGCTGATCAGCTCGGGACTTCGACCTTCAACCACGTTGGCAATGAGAAACGCATCGAACGAAACCGGCGCATTCTCGGCTGAAATAATGTCGAAATGCTCAGAATATTGAATCGGTCGCACATCGACATCGACGACCTTGGTCGTCGGTGCGATCCACACGCGGCCGGTTTTTGTCGGGACAGGATCCACTCCGCCGTGGCCGAAGAAGAACGGCTGCTCCACCATGACACCTTCATGCCCCGCTTCGATTGCCACACAGCCTGAGAGAAATAGCACCACATTCGCGAGGATCAGGCCCTCAGTTACCGCCCGTGCGATCCGCGTCATAGTTCATTCCCCCTTGTCCTCAGAACGATTGCCGTCGGAACACCCTTCTCCCGCTTGGACGCGCAGGAAATTGTCTTAGTGATACCTTACGAACTACGTGTGAATAATGTCAAACCAATGGAAGTGTCTGCAGGAAGACCGACGCTGTTCAAAAACACGAGGATCAAAAGATGCCAGCCTGACGCTGCAACCAACGGATATATTTAATGATCTGATCGACATCTTCCGGGATCACCCCTTCAATCTTCGGCATATTTCCAAAATCCCAGTGGTGGGCGCGGACCCCGGTGGCAGCGGCGCGTTGGAACGCAATATCTGCGTGATGGTTCGGTTCATAAATCTTATGAACCAGGGGAGGCCCTTGTGAAGTTCCTGTGGCACCAATCCCGTGACAAGCGGCACAATAAGTAGTGAATTTTGCTTCACCCGTTCGAAACTCGCCGGGTGTCGCCGAGGATGCTGGCGGAGTCCCTTCTTTGTTCGCTTGCGATTCACACGCTATAGGTAGAAGAAGCAACGTGGTCAGGAGAACCATCTGAACCGACAATTGGCGAGAGACTGTGCTCATTCGACCCTTTGTCTTGACTGAACGGGTGTCTGGTCAGGCCGCTCGTGGCCACCGAGTCCCCTTTGTGTCCGAAGCAGGAGTGCCGTCCGATGCAATGTTGCACGGCGGTACAGTCTCGCCGCAAGCGGCACAACAATGATCAACCCGATGATCAGGTACATGAAGAACTCTTCAGATGTCATAGATGCCATATTGGGTAGGATCTCCGTCGCTCTCTCGTGCAGGCTGGTATCACCGCCTTAAGGGTAACGCATATGGGACAGGGTCCACAACTCCCGCCTGACGAAAACCTTCACGACGGATCATGCAGCTGTCACATCGACCGCATGCCACGCCCGCCTGGTCGGGATCATAACAGCTATGCGTGAGATGAAACGGCACGTTCAGCTCGAATCCGCGTCGGACTATCTCCTTCTTTGACAACATCAACAAGGGAGCCAGAATCTCCGTCTGCTTCCCCATTACTCCTGCTCTTGTTCCCAATTTTGCGACTGTTTCGAATGCACGGATGAATTCCGGGCGGCAATCGGGATATCCTGAATAATCGACAACGTTCGCACCGAAATAGATACGGTGAGCCTCGCGGACCTCGGCATAGGCGAATGCCAGAGACAGGAAGATCATATTCCTGGCAGGAACATACGTGGTCGGAATTCCTTCCGTACGAGCTCCCTCTCCTCGATCTTTTGGCACAGCCATCTGGCCGGTCAGAGCCGATCCGCCGATGCCTTGCAGATCGACCTCTGTTACACGATGCTCCACTACCCGCAGAGCCTCGGCCACGGCACGGGCTTTGGCGACCTCCACGATGTGGCGTTGTCCATATGCAATTGTCAAACAATAGAGCGCATAGCCATCAGACCGCGCCACTGCAGCTGTGACAGTGGAATCCAATCCACCGCTGAGAAGAATAACCGCTCTCTTCGGATCCTGGCTCATAGACCTCGTCCTATGGCCTATGGGAACATGGAGCCCGCATCTCTGCACTCACGAGATTCATGAACGATTCTGAATAGAAACGTGTGCGAAGAGGGAGCGAAGTGAGACGAGGGATACACTATAGAGGCAACAACGGAACGGAGGGAATCCGCCTAGTCGCGATCTTCTTCTTTCTCGATTTTTTCCAGAAGCTCTTGTCGGGACTGGCATTCCACGCACAACTTTGCGAATGGAACGGCTTCCAGTCGCTTCTCGCTGACTTCGATTCCGCATTCCGCGCAGATACCGTATGTACCTTCCGCCAGACGGACAAGCGCTTCGTCGATCGACTGTCGGCGCCGATTACGCATTTCCATCAGTGAAATGCCCAATTCCCGCTCCAAATCCATTAAGGCTTGGTCCCCCACGTCACGCGCAGACTCAAGGCGCCGCTGTTGATCTTCTGTCAGCGATTGGCCCAGGCTTTCCTCAATTTCCTTGAGGATCTCCTGGCGTTTGGTCAGCAGAATTTTTTGCAACGTATCACGACGGCGTTCGCGGGCTTCGCGTTCCTTGGGCGATTCTTTCACCCCGATCGGTGCAAGGATTCGACCAGAAACGCTTTCCCGGCCCTTGTCTTCGCCTTCAACTGGCTCAGGATCTTTGTTTCCCTTGGAAGGCATTTTCCCTTTCGGCTGCGGTTTCTTCTTCGCTTGGACTTTAGCCGCCATAGGTCTCATAACCTTTCGTAATGAGTGCACGGCAAAAAAGTTCGGCTTCTATATCACGCGGCTGGAGGGTTTGACAAGCCCCGGTGGACGAATGTGGAAGGTGTTAGGGGTAGACGATGGTCGAATGCACGTGGTGGCCAGCCAACTTCTCTCTGCCCTTGAGGCTACTCAACTCAACGAGAAAGTCGAGAGCTTCGATTTCACCCCCAAGTTGGCGAATTAAATGCACGGTAGCGCCTGCCGTGCCGCCGGTGGCGAGAAGATCGTCTACAATGAGTACTCGTTCTCCCATGTCGACCGCATCACGGTGAATGGCCAGGGAGCTGGCGCCATACTCGAGGTTATACTTGACTTCGAAGATATCAGCGGGGAGTTTTCCCGGCTTCCTGACCGGTACAAATCCAGCCCCTAATCGCATGGCGAGGGTTCCCCCAAGAATGAACCCACGCGACTCAATGCCGACGACCTTTGCAATGTCCTTGTTGGCATAACGGGCCGTTAAGTCGTCTGCAATTGTGCGCAGCGCTTTCGCATCCTTCAGAAGCGTGGTGATATCGTAAAACAGGATGCCGGGCTTGGGGAAATCAGGAACTTCTCGGATCAGCGCCTTGTAGTCCATGGCGAGTGGTCGAAACAGGGCCCTCTACAGAAGGTCAGTCCGTGTCATCGTCTTTCTTTCGATGATGCCCCGCAACCTTACCAGAGCCGCAGTTTCGATCTGCCGCACACGCTCACGAGTCAATCCCATCTCTTGACCGATTTCCTCCAATGTTCGCGACTCTGCTCCGTCGAGGCCAAACCGGGCAAGGATAACAGTTCGTTCCTTCTCGGGCAACTCCTTTACCCACTCCATCATTTCCGCCCGTCGGAGCACGCCTTCCGCCGTATCGGCGGGAGAAATGCACAGAGGATCCTCAATGACGTCGCGGAGAAAGGTATCCTGTCCGTCACTGATCGGGCTATCAAGGGAGCATGTCGTGCGGACCAGTTGTTTGAGGTCATCTATTTCGTCGGGGGTCGTCTTCATACGCACCGCCACTTCCGCCGCGGAGGGTTCCCGGCCTAACTCACGGACGAGGTGCTCGACCTTGCCTAGGTAACGATTGAGCCGCTCAACGACGTGCACGGGTAAGCGGACGAGTTTGCCCTGATTGATAATGGCTCGTTCGATGAACTGTCGGATCCACCACGATGCATACGTGCTAAAACGAAATCCCCGCTTGTAGTTGAACTTTTCCACGGCCTTAATCAGGCCAAGGTTTCCTTCCTCCACGATATCGGCAAATGGAAATCCTCGATTCATATAACGCTTGCCGATGCTGATCACCAGGCGAAGATTGGCTTCGATCATTTGCTGTCTGGCGACTTCATCGCCTTCAGCAACGCGTTTCCCGAGTTGTTGTTCTTGCTTAAAGGTCAGAAGAGTCGACCGCCGGACTTCACGCAGATAGCTCTTGAGGGTATCGAGCCCTTCCGACCGGTCGGATTCGTCCACGCGCCGGTCTATCTCAAGTCCCTCGGACTCCGACACATCGTGGTCGTCTTCACTTCCCTCCGTCACACGTCTGCGTCCCGTCACTCGACTCGTCACACCGTCCTCATCATGATGCCGTCGTAAGCTCGCTCGTCGCGCCATTTCAGATATCCTAGTACCAGATTTGGAAATCGGAATTACGGCCCGAAGCCGCGCTCCACTCCACTTGAATGTCTCGAACACGCGCGCCGGGTGGACCATTTTTGAGTTGGTCCAGCAATGCAAGGATCACGACTTTATTTCCTTCGACTTCGGCCTCGACCCGGCCGTCGTCGAGATTCCTTACCCCGCCGACTAAGCCGCAGGAAGAGGCAGCGCGCCGTGTAAACGCCCGGTAGCCGACTCCCTGCACATGGCCACTGATGAGAAGTCTGGCGCGCGCGCGCTCGGTTGGAGAGTGGTCGGTCATGGCTCGAGGGCTCGTTCAGCATGTGTGGAGATGGTCAATGACGTGTATCGGCTGCTGGTCAGGATATTCTCATACCTCATTCCGCGCGTCACGTTTTTTAGATGTTTGTGCCGGTATCCGACGACGATGCATGTCGCTTAGGGGCGACGATGACTTTCTAGCATCCTCCGCTGTCAACGTCATAGACCATTTGCGCCCGAGGCGATCACGTGACGCCATACCGAAGGTCAGATGGATCCCTCTCATGGCATTCATACTGAGAGCAATCCGATTGCAGCAGTTCTAATTGTCGGACTCAACACACAGGTGACTCCCGCGTGAGTGTCGTATCTCAGATTATCGCGGCCGGAATACCTACTGTAAGCGTAGCGCCAAGGATCGCGAGACGTGGAGAAGGCGATGTACAGGAATGTATAAGAGGATGTGGATCTGCGGACCTGCGGCTTCGCTGTCGGTCGCACCCTGCGCCATGCCCGATTCAATGGTGGAACTTATCCGCTCGGCGCAATGACGAGCCTCACGGTCGAGCCAGCTTGGTTTGGTCGGGGCGAGAGGATTTGAACCTCCGACCCCTGCGTCCCGAACGCAGTGCGCTACCGGGCTGCGCTACGCCCCGACTTAGAAACCGACCGAGTGAACAAGGAAAGAGACAGAGTGTTACAACAGGATGGGGGCAAAAGGCAAGCCATGCGCTTCAGCCACTCCCTGACACGTCACCTTGCCGTCGTGGAGATTCACTCCTTTGGCAAGACCAGGATCCGAATGAATAGCCCGCTCAAAACCTTCCGTCGCCAAGCGAAGTATGAAGGGAAGCGTAGCATTGGTCAAGGCGAACGTGGACGTGCGAGGAACGATACCGGGCATATTCGCGACGCAGTAATGCAGCACGCCATCCACCACATAAACCGGCTCCGAATGGGTCGTCGGTCTGGTGGTTTCGCAGCAACCACCCTGGTCCACCGATACATCGACGATGACCGATCCTGGTTTCATGGTCGCTACGATTTTGCGTGAAACCAGTTTTGGCGCTCGCGCTCCCGGGACGAGTACGGCACCGATCAAGAGATCGGCGTCCCGTACTGCTCGTTCCACATTCGACTGGGTGGAAACCATCGTGGTAATCCGCCCCTGGTATAAGTCGTCTAGATGACGCAGCCGATCGATATCCAAGTTAATGACTGTCACACACGCTCCCATTCCGATAGCCACACGAGCTGCAGCACCGCCAGCGACTCCTGCGCCAAGGATGACTACATTCGCTGGCTCGACGCCGGGTACGCCGCCGAGCATCACACCGCATCCGCCTTGCGTGCGCTCGAGATAGCGTGCGCCAACCTGAACCGAGAGTTTTCCCGCAATTTCACTCATAGGCCTCAGCATGGGGAGACTTTTGTCTTGTCCCTCCGTGGTCTCATAGGCGAGGGCGGTCACACCAGTGGTGAGCAAAGCCTTCGTCAACTCTGGAGCCGAGGCCAAATGTAAATACGTAAATAGAAGTTGTCCGGGACGAAACAACGGACATTCCGGCAACTGCGGTTCCTTGACCTTCACGATAAGATCGGCT
Organism: Nitrospiraceae bacterium; assembly: GCA_040510255.1. GTDB lineage: Bacteria > Nitrospirota > Nitrospiria > Nitrospirales > Nitrospiraceae > DASSBQ01. Next base: position 16,352 of record JBEVJJ010000139.1, read on the forward strand.
TGATACACCTCCT
>JBEVJJ010000140.1:0-3616 GCA_040510255.1 Nitrospiraceae bacterium
CTTCTAGTCGGGGTTTCCATCCATCGTTGTTGCCAGGCCACGAGGGTCTGCCCGGTTCGATGAGTCAGCCGCCGGACGGTCGTCGTGGACGTCTCATCCGTCCACTCCTGACAAGGACGAGGCGGGACGTGAGATATTTTCTCGTGCTTATTGTGGGTGTCGCCACACTGGCGAGCGCGGTTCGGGTGCTGGCTCACGATCCGGATGCAGAAATCCTGGAGGTTCCAGAAGTATCGGTGATCGGAGAACGGCCTGTCGCGGCCTCCTCTCAACAGTTCATCCCTGACAAAGAGTATCTGCTTCAACCACAAGGCCGACCGGCTCAGGTGCTGCGGCTAGTTCCCGGGTTCGTCGCCGTTGAACATTCCGGCGGGGCCGGGAAGGCCGATCAATATTTTCTGCGCGGTTTCGATGCCGATCATGGTACCGATGTCGCCTTCTTTACAGACGGCATGCCCATCAACTTTCGTTCTCACGGACACGGGCAGGGCTATGCCGACTTGAATTTTATCATCCCAGAAACGATCGAAGGGCTGGATGTGAATAAAGGCGCTTATCTGCCGGAGTTCGGCGACTTTGATACAGCCGGTGCGGTGAATTTTCGGACCCGCGAGGTCGTCAAGGAAGGAATCGTTCAGGCAGCAGGAGGTCAGTTCGACACCCAGCGGTATATTCTCATGTTCTCTCCCACGAAGGACAAAATCCGCACATTGTTCGCCGGCGAGGGATATTACACGAACGGACCGTTTCTCAACGACAACCGTTACTTCCGAGCCAATCTGCTCGGAAAGCTCACCACGAATATTTCCAGCCGTGATGAGTTGAGCCTGACGGCCACGTTTCAGAAAGCCCAATGGAACGCATCGGGAGAAATCCCGTTGAGAGCGGTCTCTGACGGCACTCTCGACCGCTTCGGCGCCATCGATCCCTCAGAAGGGGGGAAGACACTCCGCACCACTGCCCGGCTGAATTATCATTACGATACCCCGTCAGGAGGCCAATGGTTTGCGAACGCCTACGCGCAATACTACACATTCAGCCTGTATACCAATTTTACGTTTTTCCTCAACGATTCGGTCAATGGCGACGGCATTCAACAGTACGATAACCGCCTCATGTATGGAGGAGATATCGGATACAAGCAACGCGCGGAGTTGTTCGGCATTCCGGCTCTTGGCATGATCGGGTTCCAAACCAGGGTGGATGATATTCATGCACGCTTGGGGACCCAGGTGACTCGTAACCCGCTTGGCACCACGACAGACAGCGACATCCTGGAGGCATCCTACGCGCCCTATATCAAAGCCGAGGTCCAACCGCTTCCGTGGATGCGATTGACGGGGGGACTGCGCACCGAAATGTTTACCTTCAACGTGCAGAACCGTTGTCAGGATTGTGCGGAACAGCCGGCGGGACGAGCGACTTCAAGCATCGTCCTTCCTAAGGCCAATCTGATCCTGGGTCCATGGTTCCGGACCGAGTTCTTTGCCAATTATGGCGAGGGCTACCATAGCAATGATGCAAGGTCTGCTGTTACCCCTGGCTCATCACCGCTGGCCAGAGCTCGGACCTATGAAGTGGGGGTTCGCTCGAAACCATGGGGGCCGGACGGCATCGAGCTCATTACGACCTTGTGGGCGATGGACCTTAACTCGGAACTGGTGTTCGTCGGAGATCAAGGGACGACCGAAAGTCGAGGCGCCACCCGCAGGCGGGGGATCGAAGCCGCCGTGCGCGGCCAAGTCTGGGGACCGATCTATATCAACGGCAGTATTACTTGGTCAAACGCCCAGTTCGACAACGGAGATGCGATTCCTTTGGCGCCTGAACTCACAGCCTATGGGGCGGTGCTCGTTCAGTGGCCGGAGGGCTTGCGGTCGCAAATTCAGGCCACCTACCTGGGAGTGAGACCGTTGACCGAGGATCGGAGCGCAAAGGCCCCTTCGTGGGTCGATATCGACTTATCGGAGCGATATGTGCTCCCGATCAAGCTCCCGCATGGCCGGTTAGAGGCCTTCCTGTTCATCCAAAATCTTCTCAACACGAAATGGGAACAGGCGACCTTCTTCTTTGAATCCCGCTTGCGAAACGAAGCGGCAGGCGTCAATGATATCCACTTCGTGCCGGGCAATCCGCGGTTTTTCATGGGCGGCCTGGCCTGGTACTTCTAGCAAGCCGCTGAACATTGCCTCTAGCGTCGTTCTCGGTCGCGGCCCACTCTCGACGTACCAAACAAAGTACGCCTCGAGCGCACGACTCTCTGCGGCCTTGCCTGGGAATAAGGCGCGTGTCGGTGCGCCTGGGGTGGGCGGGTGGAATGGTTACCATTTTGGGCGGCCTGCAATACAATACACACGTGACACCCGATAAAATTCTTCCCCAGGCCTATTTCAATCGCTCGACGCTGGTGGTCGCACGATCGCTGTTGGGAAAATATCTGGTGAGGCAAAATGGCGCCGGGACCATGGCGGGGAGAATCGTCGAGGTCGAAGCGTACGTCGGCCCCCATGATTTGGCATGCCATGCCTCGAAGGGACGGACACTGAGGACTCAGGTTCTGTTCGGGCCCCCAGGCATCTCCTATGTCTACATGATCTATGGCATGTATCACTGCTTGAATGTCGTGACGGAGGAGGCCGAATTTCCTGCTGCGGTGTTGATCAGAGCCGTCGAAGTCGAGGGGCAGTTGATTGACGGCCCAGGGCGGCTCTGCCGCGCCTTTTCAATCGACCGCTCGTTGAATTGCATCGACATGACGGCTCGTCGGCATCTGTGGTTCGAAGATCGGGGAATGAAGATTCCGCGGGGCAAGATTGGTGCATTCCCACGGATCGGCGTTAGTTATGCAGGGAAGTGGGCGAGCAAGCCGTATCGCTTCAGGGTCACGGATTGGTAAACGGGCAGGTCGGCCGATTGCGGATATCGCATCGAGGACAAAAACAAAAAGGGAGCGGCCCTAGGACCGCTCCCTTTTGGTACCGCGTCGAAGAATCGACTAGTCGATCTTGCGATCGCCCGTGATCTTGGTGGCAGAGGTCACAGGCGGAGCAATCTGAATCTGCGGGCCCTGGACCTTCGGAAGCCGACCGGCTCCCTCGCTCCCCGTGATCCGCTCGTTGTCCGTTTTCTTCAGGTTCTGAGAGACGTGCTTGTCGTCGAAGCCCGCGGCTTTCGTCAACGTCGATTCGCCACGCGCATCCGACTGGCCGGGATCGTTCGCCGTGGGCTGGCCATTCACCGGGCTGCCGCTATTCTTCATCGGGTAGCCTTCATGCTTGGGCAGCAGCGCTGGGTTGGCCGACGCCATGGAGACTTCAAACAAGACACCGGAAACCATCGCAACAATGCCGAATAAGAGCTTCATACCCATCTCCTTTGAATAATGGTGGCTGAAGATTGCCGTAAGTTGCGTTCCGATATCACCAGCGAATCAAGTGGGCGGGATCATAGCCAGAGGGGGGGAGGGCTGTCAAGCGGGGAAAACGGCGCTGAAAATGGTTCGTCGCTCACTGCGGCCTTGCCGGCAACAATGTTGAGTGCTTGGGCCACTGGCTTGTGTGCGTTTGACGAACGCACGATGAGCCACCGGATTCATCAGCGGCGGTGAGGGGGGCGG
>JBEVJJ010000141.1:0-25597 GCA_040510255.1 Nitrospiraceae bacterium
CGTTCCTAATAGGAAAGTCGGAACAAGCCTCCCCCGCTCTTTTATCCAGACACTCACACACGGTACCGGTACCCGCGCAGGGAAGCGGGGGCATGATGGCGCAAGGGTACCCCCGGCATCTCTGTAACCATAATTGTAACCTTCTGCCCATCGAATACCGTCACCCAGTGCAATCAAATGCAAACGTCCTATCGACCTTATAGCCGCATATCCACCGCTATCCATGCGTAGAATCAGCGTCCGACTCCTCTACGTGTTTTTGCCCATCTAGGTCTCGAAAACCGTTGTCCTGAAAGGGACCGTGGGTTCGAATCCCACCCTCTCCGCCATTACGACATCGATCATCAGTCCGGTCATCCGCTGCAACCGCAATGCCCTCATGTCCTTACCACTCTTCGACCGCAATGGCGAGCCCGAGACAGACTCGGGCAGCGCTTTTCGTCGCTGCTGGTGACGCAAGCCATAACCCCTGCCATCGGTGATCACATCCTCCTGGAACTTTCCAGGTAAGCTGCTCCCACGACTCAGGGCGCATAGTGCCGGGTGTTCAAGTCGCTCTACTGTGCCCCAAAAGCCAAACGCCCACATACATATGGTAATCATGGGGAAGCCAGAACCTAATTCCCAGCACCACTTCTGACCCTTTACAACTTTTTAATCTTTGTCAAACCATGCGGTAATGAGGAAGTCGTACGGTGCAGACTCATGACGAAGCGGATGGAGTACATGACGATGCTAGAAGTATTGGCCTATTTGTTGGACCCCGCACTCTGGGCGGTATTAATTATCTCTTGTCTCTTCGTTCTCGCGACATTTACAGGTACCTCAGAGATTCCGAGGTGATAGCATGGCTCCGCTCACTCTCATTGGCGTCACGTTCCGGCAGTAGATTTCAGATGTTGCCAACACATCGATCCATTCAGATTCAGATGACCATCGAGCATAAGGCGGGAGCGTGGTGCATTGCGGCAAGCAGTGTAGACTTTGGAAATGGCCTCACTCGACTTGTTCCCCCGACTCGCGACTTTATATCCGAACAAGCAGCCGTCAATTATGTGAAACGCATAGTGTTGCGTCACCTCCGCCATCAGGGACGCCCCGAAACAGGCACGGATATTGATTGCCAGGTGCAGACCCGATCGCTCGAAGTTGGACTGTCCTAGGCCAATGTTGAACCCGTTACCGCTGAGGAAATTAACAGGCTCTCACCTGAGCAATGAACAAGATGCTCCCGATAACCCATACGTGAGCAGAAAGAACACATTAGTCGTGATTCGTGTACAGATAGAGATCCAACAAAAAGGGCCTACCTGGTATCTGAAGGGGGGCACTGCCTATTCTTCAGACGGCACGAGGAGGCCGATCTCTGTGAGTCCCCAAGGATTTTCTTCTCGCGGTGAGGCTATTAAAGCGATGAAGCGGCAATTCGGTCAGGATCTTTCCCCCGATGATCACCAGAGAGGGACGCACATCCTGTGGCAATTGGTGCTGTGGTTGCCTGAAGAACCCATCTCTCTCTCCGGTCATGCAAGTAGCGGTATCGTTCAGCACGCTGACATTCCTTTGCTGCCTCCCACAGCCCTTGATTTAACTATGGCCAGGGTCTAAGGTCCTTGGCGTCATCATGGAATGTGAATTCTCATTCTCCCGCCGTCTTCTATTTCATCCTGTCCGGAACGAACGCAAAGGCAGCCCTGTGAAGATACTACAGGCGGAAAGTGAAGGTATGTAGACGCAACGCAGGGGACGGCTTGTAAGAATGCCTGTCATATCGCCGTTATCCACCACAATACCATCATCCCAAAGGAGGTTGACGTCATGTTGCACATACGTCTAACCCTGCTCCTCGCGTTCCTGATGGTTCTCTCCGTTGGCACTCCCGTCCAAGCCGTGACCTTCTTGTTTGCCGATCTAACCAATGGGCAGGAGAATCCGCCGGCCATTCCCACAACGACCACGGGCAATTTCCGGCCTGCGTCATTTGGCACTGCGACATTTGAACTGAACACTGCGCGAACGGCCATGACGTTTTCTTCTACGGTTTTCAATATTGATTTCACCGGCACGCAAACGGCGGATACCCGCGATAATTTGACCGTTGCGCACATTCACGCCGGTCCCAACGTCACTCGGACCACGAACGGGCCGGTAGTCTGGGGCTTCCTCGGCATGCCGTTTAATGACAACAATCCCAACGATGTGGTGGTAAAACCCTTCTCCACTGGGGTGGGTGGGACGATTAGCGGAAAATGGGACGCCCCGGAGGGCAACAACACGACGTTGAGCGCGCAGTTATCGAATATTCTGGAAGGCCGCTCATACATCAATTTCCATACGAGCCAGTTTCCCGGGGGCGAGGTACGCGGCGCGATTGGCCTTGCACCAGAACCGCCAACCTTCTTCCTGTTGAGCACCGCAATTGTGAGTCTCTTCAATCTCTCTTGGCTAGGATATCGAAGACCAGTTGGGAGGGCCTGATTGGAACCCTGGTCCCGGGCAGTTTCCTTGCTGCACGGACTGAGGCATGTTTTCGGCCGACCGAAGGGAACCGTCGAAGCTTAGAATGGAGGCGCCCCACTGCGATTTCGGTCTATTTTCACACTAATGACGCCTCCTAACTCCCCTTCCTTTGCCCCTTCCCGTGGATAGCCGGTAATGTCCCGCTCGCCCTTGGGCTGACCGTGGCAACTCAGACAGGCCTTTTCGTAAAACAGTGGAAGGAGGACGCGAACGCTTTTCCCCTCCTCCACTGTCTCACTCACAATCGCATCACCGTTGTGAACCTGGGCAGGATCATTCATTTTCGTCATCTGGGTGACCTCAAATACGTCCGGCTTGTTCTTCGGATTGCGGAGGAGATGTTCGGGAGCCGTTTGCTTCAAATAGATGCCGGACGATTTTTGAAAACGTGCGCCCGTTTCCGTGCCAAACGTGGCCGGGATTAATCCCTTGTAGACCAGTCCCTGCATGTTGAGCACGGGCTGATAACTGGCAACGGTTCTCTTACTTTCTGCTAGCAATTCCTGAAGCAATGGTTTCGCCATACCGGGGACCTTCGCATGGGACAAATCAGCCAAGTCGTGGCCCGTCCGCTCCTGAAACACGGCCATCACCTGCGCGGCAAATACCTCCGTCGTGAACCCCTTATCTCCCTTTGCCGGATCATTCAGCAGCGCTTGGTTGCGCCCAATGGTGACGCGACCCGAATCGAGGAGGATCGCGAGCAATCGTCCTGTTTCACGTAACTCTGCATCGGTCTCATCTGCTGTCGACGGGAATGGTGACCCTAGAATCCAGACACCGACCAGCATGAATATGCCGACAGTGCAGTGTGCGAATCGGGCACATGTTATTCGTCTGGTCGATTCGAATGTCGTGTTCACGCCGTCCTCCCGTCATAAGAAGCACCCGATGTTTGCCTGTTCACACCGTGGATGATTCAGTTCGAGTCTAAACAGGCAATCCAGCTGGTGTCAAGGTACACTGCTTAGGTGTTTCCCGCAATTTCACTCCAACGGCGGGGTCGAGTGAACAAGCCCAATGCCGCAAATCCACAGATTAAAGTAAGAGCAACAGGTTTGTCGTGAGAAACACCCACGCCTTCGATTCGGTCATGACCATAGTCTCATGAGCCGTGATCCAGCCTGATCCTGCTCGGCAACCCATCGAAGCACAACTGGGGAATACCCCCCCGCTGTCCTAGGAATTTTGGCCCGGTATCCGATTTCTCCCGGTAAGCAGGTGCCCACTTGAGGATACTCATCAACTCTCTATGAAGATCGGGGGAGGATTGGCACATGTGTCGGTATGCTGGTCATACAGTCGCCATGACCGCATATCCGACCTGAATGAGCCTAGAAGGTTGAGCGAGAAAATGGCTGGAGGAGAAAGGAATGACTGACGAAGCTATGCTGACTTGGAACGCGTGAAATAAAGGACCTTTTCATATCCATATGACGGTCATTCTGCTCAGGTTTTGCACAATACCGGTACATGATTAAGGCCAGAGATTCCGCAACAACACCAGGGCTGAACCAGCCCCCAGCCTCACCGAGATGACCAGGAAGAAATTAATGAGCTTCATCGCGACACGTCCCTTCTTGGTGATTGATTCTGTGTTAGCACTGACAAAAGCAACGTCTGTGCCAAATAGATTCCGTGGAGATCTCGGGCACTGAATGGAATACCTGATGGATTTGCAAGGTTTTCCACTCCGATGATTCGCGCAATCTCCGGGGCAAAACGAACCTGCCAGGTATCGAAATAGATACAGCACGTATGCAATACGATAACCCCCCTGCTCGTCACCATCTCGCAGCCTGGTTTCGCATTGATCATCTGATCAGGACATTTGGCCTGGGCTCGGTCAACCTGATCAGCCAGGGGTGTCGCATGCCCTTCAACGGGATGGCGGATGAGATTGTCACGTAGGGAGAAGGGTAATGTACCGGCGGGGTCGGATGCAGAAGACCTTCGCGCTGGAACAGATCCGCGGCATCGAACTCAAGGAGATGTGCGCACGCCGATCATGCACCACAGAACAGACGCTTGCAGACGAGGATCGTCTGACCTCAGAAGTTGACCGGTTTTTCGACTCTGACACATATGATGACATCGTAATCCGGGTCTCTGTAGTCGAGTTCCTCGGGACGCAATTCAGTGGCAAGTATTCCGTGTAAGCGTGCGATCGTGCTCAACACATTGCCGTACGACTCGACTTTTACGCATTCCAGCGGAAAAGCTTCAGCGAACAGTCTTTGCGCTGAAAGCGTCGTGAATCGCCAGTACTCCCCCCACTGCTCCATATCCCAGCGCGTGATCTGGGCAATACCCGGAACCGTGACCAGAAGAACACCCTGAGGCTTGAGAATACGCTTGAGGGTTCGTATGGCGGACTGGGGATCAAATATGTACTGCAACGTTTGCGTTAGGATGATGCAATCGAACAGGTGACTCGGAATATGGTCGGCATCGGTCAAATCGGCAATGATCGTAGCATCGGGGTTGCCGGGCTTCACATGGAGGATATCGGACTGTTGAACTCGGTCCGCACCAAAGCGAGTGGTATATCGTCTATCGGCTACTTCCAAGACTCGACCCTTGATATCGTCCGCGTGTTGGGCCACGAAATCGTCTATATAGTACCGGCCGATTCCAAGTCCCGATCTCCATCCCGAATCCGGCCGGATGGGCCGCAGTCTTCGCAATGAACAAGACCGTTCCCAGTCAAGGCCCGGGCCATCGTCGACAACTCCAAATAATTCTCGCCGTAACCATGAGTACATCGTTACCGGCAGCAGCCACTTCACAACTGTCTTAACGACATTGAGTGTGGTCCTGACGACTCGCTTCCACCAGGATTGAGGCGACTCCATCGGAATCATGTCATCCGCGGTATGTGGCAACGTGCTCCTCCTTATGTAGGTTGCGCGGTCTGCCTTCACACCAGATCATCGATCTTCTTGGGGGTTGCGGAGGCTTATTCGCTGCCAGAATGTGACTCAGTCCTTCGGCAGAGACGTTCCAGTTGAAGAAGATAGAGCGCGTGCGGTCCAAAATGCCTGTAGGAAAACAAGGTCTCACCATATTCCGCGCTGAGCGCCGCTTTGAACAATCGAGGTAGCAAATACGAGAACCGAACCAATTGAGACGGTCCATTCTTTAGCGAATACCAGGCCATCTCGCGGCCAAAGCGACGATAGTACCCATCTGCCTTTGGCGTTGGCACTTTTACTTCGTTATCGAATGGTATCTGCGCGAAGGTCGGATGGGTCTGACGAATGGTGTCGGTATGGAAGGAGCGGCCTAGAAACATGTGTCCCGGCAGTGACATGAGATGATCATGCACGGCATGGTCGAGGTACGGACACAAAACTTTGACCGATTCTCCGAGTATGCTGAATGGAGCCAGTGCAACCTCCCGGCGGGTTCTGTTCCCGAAGAAGAAGGAGGCAACGGGATTCGGAGCGTGAGCGTGCCGGCTGAGTTCCTCGCTCAGACTCGCGATAGCGGACTCTCGACTGAACCGACGGTATTGGTGGGGCGGAAGAAGTTCCCTTAATAGCGCCTCATGAGAAAACCGACTCCCGATCGGAAACGCTTGGAACAGATCCTCGGCCAAGTCTTTGAAGCGCCCATCTGCGAAACATGCCAATCGGGTCGCATTCGAGAACAGGCCGTTCGAGAGGACATCGCCGCCGATTCCGTCATACAAGTAGTCGTATCTTCCTGCAACATAGTCAGCGAGAGCAAGATATTGCGCATGTTCATCCGCGCAGAAATTCGTCTTGACGGTGTTCCTAAGCTCTGCTTTCAATCTGGACGGCGGCTGGTCGAGGAGGAGATGCGGAATTCCGAGGGCTCGACATAGTTGAGCCGCCACGAACACGTCTTCATCTCGAGATGGACGCAGGTGCCGAAAGGTCAATGCAGCCTTCGGGGGACAGCCAGCCGCGTACAACTCCAGAGCAATATGCCGGGAATCCCGTCCACCGCTCAGTGGCACGGCGCAATCACCCTGTGCCGGCACACGGCATCGAATGGCATTCTTAAAAAGGACGGCATAGCGGTCCCTGGCTTCCTCAGTGCTGAGATTGGCGGAGGTGAACGCAGTCCCTTGCGTAGAAATATTCAGGGTACCGTTCTCCCACTCGACAGTCGCCCCCGGAGGGACCGCGCGTATCGCCAAAAAAGGCGTGTGCTCTCCAATGAAGAAACCGAGCCGCAGAAATACTGCCAAACCTGTTTCGTCCAAGACAGTCGAGGCACCCTCCTCAATCAATCGCGGGATGGAAGGAGAAATCCCTATTCCGTCATGATGTAACCAATAGTAGAGCGGATAGATCCCGTATCGGTCGATGCGAATCTGCAATCGGCTTCCGTCCCACTCCCATTGGACGAACGGACCACGGCATACGCCATTCTCAACAGGTTCGTGTGTCAGGATAGCACGCGGAGTGCCCCGTGTTTCCAACTGATCACCACGTTTCCTCACGTAAAAAAATGGTCGTTCCAAAATATGTCTCCGTGCTTATTGAATAAACCTCGCGTCGCCCTCCGCACGAATGCGCACTCTACACGCGGGTGATCTTCGCTTTGAGCGCACGTCTTAATTCCAGCATTGCTTGGGTATCACGCGCACAGTAACGCAAAAGCGACTCGGCAATACGCTCCTTCTCGACCCAGTCGGTCTCTTCAAACACCATTCGGTGATATTCATGGGCGGCGCTGCTTCCCTCCTGGACGACAAGATCATCGTATCCAAGCGAAGGCACTACCGCCGGCAGAACGGACTTGATCGAATACGAGCCTTCGAATGCGGGGTGATAGTACTGGTCCTTGACCACTTGATACAGATCCCACAATCGCCCCATCACGGCCCTCAGGTCCCCGCTCAGGGACGGAAACGATTCGGCCAATTGTTCGAGAATCGCCCGTTCATAACTCGAATACACACAAATGCTGCCCTGTTGACCGAGCGACTGCAGTAACGTCACCACAAACTCCTCGCGCGGGTCTCGCGCCTCGCGGCAGAGGAACTCGCTGTGCGTGACCGTCCCATCGGCATGCTCAATATGATTCGACCACTGTGTGGGAAGAACCTGATAGGGTCGCGTGCCGGAAAATCTTGGGATGGCCGGCATGAAGGTTTCAAAATCCAGATGATGCACGGGATAACGCGGCTCGTCCAGCGCAGCGGCCAAATCACTATCGATCCATTCCACGTTGTCCTTCACACGTCGTTGCACGAGGGATAAGGTCACATCAGCAGGAATGTCGTCGATCAGATTGATGCCCTTACTCGCTAAGAGGGTTGCCGTCTTTCCACTTCCGGGCAGGTGATAGATCCAGCGCGCCGCCTTATCTTTGGTACAGTGCCGCCAATACGGACATTCATAGGGCGTGTGGCAGTGGTGATCAGGTTGAAGATTCGGTGGCGAGGCATGCATCAGCATGGTCTGCATCTCGTTCAAACGCTGAGGAACGGCGAGACTCCTGGCCAAGACCTCGTCCGTCAGATCACGAAGCGTCAACAACTGCTCAAGATCGATGTCCCCTCCTGTATACACGTACTGCGTGTTTACATGCAGCACTCCCGTACCGACCAAAGAAATACCTGCCCCTCGCACCACGTAGGATTGAATAGACAGATCCTCCAGATGCACGTCTTTGACCTTGGTAGAGGACTTGACCTCGATGAGCCGCCATTCGGTTACCCCGTCCTCGCGGGCGCCGATACGGACCAGGATATCGACACGGACCAGCACGTGGTCGAACTGGAACGCGCCTTCAAAGATGGCCGGGACGCTGGGATCGGCGAGGAGTTCCGCTGTCCGGGCCAAGGCATGTCGTGCATCCCGGTAACCAGCCTCGACTAGGACACCGCCGGGAAATCGCCGGCGTGCCTGTTCACCAACCTCAGACCCCATATCGAGAACGGCCTGTCTTGCCGTGTCCGGTTGCGTCGCCAGCTCGGGATGGTGAATGGCAAGAAAGAGTCGCTTGTCGCATTGCAATCCGGCTAGAAATTTCGACTTAGACAGGCGATAGGGAGGGTGAATGAGGGGCCGGGGAAAATCAGGGGCGATAGGCATGGTCATGGCTCAAGCTACAAAAGCCCTCATGATTTGTCTAGAGAAACTCATTGCAAGGATTTCCGCCTTTTTCCTTTTCATCTGTTAGGATGGCCTCCGTATGGCCACTCGCACCACACAGATCCGCAAGACAGTCATGAATCTGGCCCTCCCCGTCACGGTCAGCAGTCTTTTGCAGCGGACGGAAGGCATCCTCGCTGTCTTTCTCGTTGGGGGCTTGGGAGCGACTTCGATCGCCGCCGTCGGATTGGGCCAGCTGCTCGCATTCATAGGAACCACCTTGGTGTCCGGACTCTCGGTCGGCGCCAATGTCATGATCGCCCAGTTGTGGGGCGCCCGCCGCCACCGAGATGCCGGCGAGGCTATTTCTCACCTTCTGGCCTGTACCGGAATCGCGTCCGTGTTCTTGGTCGCACTAGGACTCACAACCAATCGATTCCTCATGACGGGGCTCGGCGCCGAAGACCACGTGATCGCACTCGCCACTCCTTACTCCGATATTGTTTTCATGGTCATGCCTTTGACCGTGCTCTTACAGGTACTCGCCTCGATCCTCCAGGGTACGGGGGATACGCGCACGCCGATGTATGCCATGATCGTCGTCAACATTCTCCATGTTCTGGTCGCAATTCCCCTGATCTATGGCTATGGATCCATTCCGGTCTTCGGCATCAAGGGCGCCGCAATCGCGGTTGGCATCGCCGAGTTCGTGGGTGTGGCCTTCCTCCTGATCCGAGTGATCCCGCTGCTTATCGTACCCCCGAAGCTACGTCTGGATTTGATTCAATCGCTCTGGCATGTCGGGGCGTCCGTCAGCGGAGAACGCATCGTCCAGCAAGCGGGAATCCTGCTCTACACCAAACTGGTCCTGCTCTATGGCACGGTTTCATATGCCGCTCATCAAGTGGGTCTGTCAATTGAAGCATTTTCGTTCCTTCCTGGTCACGGTTTCGCCATTGCCGCCGCAACGATGGTCGGTCAAAGCATCGGGGCGGGAAAGTATGCGCGAGCCAAGCTGGAGAACTGGGAAGCCAACCGGATGGCAGCGTTGGTCATGGCGGGAATGGGAATCTTGTTTTTCTTCGTCCCGTATGTGCTGCTCCGTGCATTTACCGATGATGAGGCGGTGATCGCTCTCGGCACCGTGTTCTTGAAAATAGTCGCGGTCCTCCAGGTACCACTCGCTTTGACCATGGTATTGGCTGGATCACTGCGCGGGGCAGGCGACACGCGGTTCATCATGTTTGCCACCATGGTGGGCATGTGGGGCGTGCGGGTGCCCATCGCGTTCATTGCCGCTCTCTGGCTCAAAGCCGATCTGTTCTATGTCTGGAGCGCGATGATCGCCGACTGGACGATTCGAATGGGCTTATTACTGTGGCGTTATCGGTCCGAGCGCTGGCAGGCGATTCGTGTCTTCAGACAACCAGATGCCAGCTAACCCGCATGGACACCCATCAATCCGTTGGATGCCAAACCCCCATACTATCAACACGGCTTCTACTCCCCTACATGACGAGGTGGCCAGAACATCTCCGTCAACACGGCGTTCCCCTCCTGCACCGAAATTCATGAGTTCCGCTCCACCTCTTACCAGGCGCGGAGACCACTCACCACCCATGGGTTCTCCGCAACCGAGCTGGGCCAGCTAGCAGTGCTTCCGTTCGTCGCCCGGCGGCCTCGTGTCTTTGCCGCTCCCCACTCTGACCTCAATACGTCCGACGGCCTTCACGTTTGCACAAAGATCTCCCAGTCCCGGCGTGATGAGTCGGAACGGTCCTCCTTTCGATCCCGGCAACGGCTTGCCTTCATATTCATAGAGCAACAACCCATAATTCCGAGCCTGGTCGAGCGGCAGCGTGGCCGCATATCTCCCATCTTGGGAATGAATCGTCACATGGTCTGCCTGTATGTCGAGGGCCGGGACCTCAAGCAGCCCCTTCATCCTGATGGCGCGGCCGCTCATGCCCGGCATCATGGTTCCGATATCGTCCACATGGTACTCGCCCGGGAGCTGGCGCAACGTCTGCCGATCGAGCGCGATCGGTCGCACGACCGCTCCGTCAATACGCACGATATCCGGGCCGGATTTCTCCTTCGACGCTATCACCTTGATCATTGCGGTCAGGGCTTCGTTCACCGGCGTCGGAATGCCGAATTCCCGCCCCTTCCTCGCGATAAAGCCGTTGAGAGCATCAATCTCGGTGGGACGCCCCGCTTTCCAATCATCATACATCGACGTATGGATGTCACGGATCTCCTGCGTCCATTTCACGACCTTGTCGGCCATGTCCGCGGTCAAGGGCACCTTCATCGCCGCCGATACCGCTGTCACTTCACCGACGATCTGCCGGATGACGTTGATCATTTCCGGGTGATCCAGCGCCTTGGCGACCTGGTCATCGATGACGACCGTCACGGGATTAAAGACACAGTTCCAGCACATCTTTTCCCATTTCGCGCGCCTGATGTCCTTCGACAGCTGGCAGGGAAGTCCGGCCGCACCGAAGATCCGTTGGATAGCGAGCAGTCGGTCGCTTTCATGCCCCATCAGCTCACCGATCGCGACGGCGCCCTTTTTGTAATGGTCGATCACGCCAGGTTCTGCGATTTTGGAGTAGATGAACGCAACGCCGCCTACGACGCAATCTCGTTCCAGTTTTGCGATGATGCGATCTTCGGTATCGATGCCGTTCTGCAATGTCAAAATGACGGTGCGACGCGCCAGCACCGGCTCGAGCTGAGCTAAGACCTCGTCGAGGTCGTATGCTTTGACGCCTAGTATGACCAGGTCCGGCGGTGCGAGCTTACGGGGGTCCGATGCCGCCGGAGGCCGCACCGTGAATGATCCCCCGGTGCTCCGAACGGTCAACCCGCGTTGTTGTACGGCATCCAGAGTCCGTGGCCTCAATAGGAATGATACGTTTGGATTATTCTTCGCCAAACAGGCGCCGAAAAACCCTCCGACCGAGCCGGCCCCCACAATCATGATCTGTTCCATGGCAATCCTCACTGGTTGCGTGACCTGCGGCGGTACTATAGCATGTCGCCATGAGCGCTCAACACCGATACGGGACACGATGTTGATGCTCTCACCGGAGTCCCATGAACTCTTCGCTCGGACTGGTCAAGAATAAATTGGCTTCTGCTCGTGCGATTACTGTCGTCACGGGAGCCGGCATCTCCGCCGACAGTGGCGTCCCTACGTTTCGAGGCTCGGAAGGCCTGTGGCGTGCCTTTCGCCCGGAGGACCTGGCGACACCGGAAGCCTTTGCTCGGGACCCGCGACTCGTGTGGGAATGGTACAACTGGCGACGAGAACTCATTGCGACCAAACAACCCAATCCGGCACATAACGCTGTCGTTGAGATTGAACGACGCGTCACACAGTTTTGGTTGATTACGCAGAACGTGGACGGCTTGCACCGACGAGCCGGCTCAAGGCAACTATCCGAGATTCACGGCAACATCTGGAAGGTGCGTTGTACTGTTTGTGGCCGGATTTCGGACAATCACGACGTTCCCATTCAGATTCTCCCGCTCTGCCCCACCTGTCATGGTCTCCTCCGACCCCACATCGTCTGGTTCGGGGAATCGTTGGCCTCCGAAGACCTGCACCAAAGCTATGCGGCGCTGGAAGTCTCTGATCTGTGCCTGGTGATTGGTACATCAGGCGTGGTCTACCCGGCTGCCGGATTTGCATCGGTCGCAAAGAAGAGTGGCGCCTTCGTGGCTGAGATCAATCTCGATTCGACGCCGAACTCTGAGCTGGCGGATGTGACGATTCAGGGCCGGGCGACGGACGTGCTGCCGCTCCTACTCGACATGTAACAGGTGCAATGAAAGTTCTTCCAGATTTCGGATCGTCCGCACACCTTGCATCGCGCTGTTGGGGTCCCGTTCCACGAGAATTCCGGTAAGACCGGCCTGCTGTGCCCCCTTCACATCCTCGTCCAGGCTGTCACCCACATGTATGGCATCCTCCGGGTCGACCGCATGCTTTTCGAGGGCCTGCGTGAAGATCCGACCTGAAGGCTTCGCGGCATGGGCCAGACTGGAAATCGTGACCGTTTGGAAATATTCCGCGATGCCGAGTCCACGTAGGACCACAAACAGACGAGAATCAAAATTGGAAATGATGCCCAACTCGTACTGCTGAATTTTCAAGTTTTCCAGCACCTTCAAGGTCTCCGGATAGAGCATCCAGGTATCAGCCCGCCCGAACACGTCGAAGACTTCCTCGAAAAACATGTCGAAGCCATCGAACATGCCTAAGCGGTAAAAGACGTTGTGCACAATATCGAACCACCACATCCGTTCACATTGTTTAATCTGAGTCGGTTCAGTCGCTGCGAAGACAGCCGGCGGCGCATCCTGAAATGCGCGGGCAAAGGCCGCTTGAATTTTTTCCAGTGACTCTTCGTTCGCCTTGAAGCCATGATTCATAGCATGTCGGAGATAGATGTCAGCGACCGAGCCCCGGACCCGAAACAGCGTCCCCGCCGCGTCAAAGAAGATGACCTGGAATCGGTTGCTCATGAGTCTTTACCTACTACGATTGGCCTGCAGCGGCTTGCTTCCATCCCCCACTCCCCTTTTCCTCCTCTTCATGAGGCACTAGGCCGCCTCATCACCGTCCGTCCAATCGCGCATTAATGTGCAGCGTACCGGCCGCATGACGCCTGAGCTCGCAGCAACATTCTTTTCGATTCGACCGATTTGCCTTAGCTGACGGGTACTTTTCTCCCATTCTTCACGGAAACTCCAGTTGGCACAAAAGTTGGAACATCTAATCATAATAAATGGGTGATTAGCGTGATGCCCGTCATGCTCAATTCCGGCTTTTCTTTGACAGTTGGCAGACCCTTTGTTAGCGTCACAACTATCGAAAAACGTGGAGTGTTTCATGCCAGCTACAATCTTTGTTATCGATAATAGTCCCGCGGTGCGTCGGATGGTGGAACAGATTTCTGCACCCAAGGGGTATGAAGTCATTGGGTTTCAGGATGGCCCTACAGCCCTAGAGGCGGCACGGCGCATCAGTCCCGCAATGATCATCGCAGATTACCATCTTGACCATATGACCTTCGCAGGGTTCTGTAAGGAGATCAGCAAGCTCGACAATTTGACCGAGACGTCCATTATTTCTTTGGTCGACGCCTCTGACCGCCTTGATGAGAATCATCTTCGTTCACTTGGAGTGAAGAGATTCTTGAAAAAGCCGCTTCAGAGCGACCATCTACTGGAAGCCATGAAGGATCTCGCAAACAGGGTATCACCTAACGGGCCCGGTCCCGTTGTTTCCAAGAAAAAACGTACATGGCCACCCGATTCAACGACAACCGATCTCGACGATGAGGACGCCACCACCACCGCATTGGCATGCGATGCTCCGAACGGAGCGGAGTCTGCCGAGGAGCCACCCATGATATCATCAGCCTCTCCACTCACCTCAACCGCCACATCAGTAGGAATACCCGCTTCTCAACCAGCCAGCAGTGAAGACGCCGTGACGAAATTCGTCGATCACCTCTTGCATGCTGTCTTCCAGCAAGCTGAGGCAAAGATCATCGATCTGGTGCCGGCCGTGGTCGACAAGGAGTTATCGCTCCAAGTGGCCAAAGCCGTGAGGAAAGCCGTGGAGGAGGAAGTCTCTACAAAGGTGCAGACATTGCTCTCATCTGATCGCATCAATACCATCGTGCGTAATTTGATCGGCGAGGAACTTCCAAAACACACCACGTCCTATCTTTCCACATTGGACCACACAGTGAAACAAACCCTATCGGAGATGGTGCCGCCGTTGGTAGAGCAAACCAGCGAGAGACTGATTCGGGAGCGGATCGAATCGGCGCTCGACAAGCACGTTCCCGGCGCGGTCCGGAATCATCTCGGTCCGGTCGAGGTGCTCGTTAAAACCGAAGTGGCGCAGGTCGTCTCGCAGTGTGCGCGGCAGACCACAGAGGACGTGGTCCGCGAGATCGCTCAAGAGCCGATTCAACAGGCCGTACGGAAGATAATCCCCGAGATCGCGGAAGCTCAGGTCAAGGAAGAGATCAGGCGACTGACCGCTCAAACATGACGAGTTCGTTCCCTTAGCGTTTTACCTTCTTCGCCGCAGCCCGTCTCGCCTTCACCAACCCCTTCATCCGTTGAATGTTTTTTCGGTGCTTCTTGCGCGTCTTGCGATCCTTCTCACGTCCCCTGGGCATAGTGATGTGTTCTCCTTCCGTCCGTGACTATCAAACTCCATGCACGACTTCTGTCGTCTGCGCGCGATGTATAGCATATGGGTCCGTGCGGCCACAACCTCTTGACCACCGCCTTGTGGCAGCATACTTCGCATGCTAAGATGCCCGATCACACGCCTTCCAAACGTCAGGCATGTCGGCTCAGCAACTCGAAAAGATCTACGATCCCAAACAAGTCGAAGACCGGTGGTACCGGCATTGGATCGAACGGGGGTTCTTTCACGCCTCTTCGACCTCCACCCGTCCGTCCTACTGCATTGTCATTCCTCCACCGAATGTGACCGGATCCCTTCATGTCGGCCATGCGCTGAATAATACCCTTCAGGATATCCTCGTCCGGTGGCGTCGCATGCAAGGCGACAATGTGCTGTGGATGCCCGGTATTGACCACGCCGGCATCGCTACTCAGAACGTCATCGAACGACAACTCCAAGCCGAAGGCACCTCCCGCGAGGCTCTCGGGCGCGAGCGGTTTCTCGAACGGGTTTGGGAATGGAAAGCGAAATCCGGAGGCAGAATCATCGAGCAATTACAACGGCTCGGCGCGTCATGCGATTGGGACCGATTGCGCTTCACGATGGACCCTGGCCTTTCGGAAGCGGTGCGGCTCGTCTTCGTTCGTCTTTACCAAGACGACTTACTGTATCGCGGCGAGCGGCTGATCAACTGGTGCCCGCGTTGTCTGACGGCCTTGTCTGACATTGAGGTCGAGCGCGAAGACATCACCGGAAAACTCTACACGATTCGTTATCCCCTCGCTGACGACCCAACACAATATCTACTCGTCGCCACGACTCGCCCTGAGACCATGCTTGGCGACACGGCAGTAGCCGTGCATCCGGAAGACGATCGCTATCGGCATCTCATCGGTAAGCAAGTCCGGCTTCCTTTGACCACACGCGAGATCCCGATTGTGGGTGATGCGATTCTGGTGGACCGCGAATTCGGCACAGGCGCCGTCAAGATTACTCCGGCACATGACTTCAACGACTTTGAAGCGGGGGCACGGAATAGGCTGTCTCGGATTAAAATCCTCGACATCCATGCAAATCTTCTCCCAGAAACCGAACTGCGTCTCCGCACGAAGATAGAGATAGAAGCCGCCGGCCTCTTGGCTGGTCTACCAGTCCAAAAAGCCCGACCCAAAGTTGAACAGCTGTTATCCGCTCGTCTGGCCATCGAAAAAGTCGAACCGCACAGGATGGCACTTGGCAGATGCTACCGCTGCAAAACGGTGGTAGAACCACTCCTCTCGGATCAGTGGTTTGTGAGAATCAAACCGCTCGCTGAGCCAGCCATCCAAGTGGTCGAGAATGGTCGAGTCAGAATTGTTCCCGAAGCCTGGAAGAATAATTATCTCGGCTGGATGCGAGACATCAAGGACTGGTGTATCTCGCGGCAAATCTGGTGGGGACATCAGATTCCGGCCTGGTATTGCGAGAACTGCTCCGGTTCGGGCTTTTTGCGCCGAGCGTCCGACGGTGAACCACTGATTCCGTCCCATGCTATTCCGATCGTCGCGCTCACCAAACCGGTAGCATGTCCGAGCTGTAAGAGCGGCACGCTTGTCCAGGATCCCGACGTCCTCGACACCTGGTTCTCCTCCGCATTGTGGCCCTTTTCAACATTGGGCTGGCCCCAGCAGACACCCGAACTCAAAACCTTTTATCCGACCTCCACTCTGGTAACGGGACTGGACATCCTGTTCTTCTGGGTGGCCCGCATGATCATGATGGGCCTGAAGTTCATGGGCGAGGTGCCGTTCCGCGACGTGTACATTCACGCGCTCGTGCGCGACGCGGAAGGCCAAAAGATGAGCAAATCCAAAGGCAACGTGATCGATCCGTTACACGTCATGGATCAATATGGAACGGACGCATTGCGGTTTACCCTGGCCTCGATGTCTTCTCCCGGCCGCGATGTGAAGCTCGCGGAAGAACGGATCGAAGGCTATCGTAATTTTACCAATAAGATTTGGAACGCGGCCCGGTTCATCCTCATGCATGCAGACGGCGAACGGGAGGCGGTGCCTCCGGCTCAACGACCATTTCCCAACCGATGGATCCTTTCGCGCCTCACTACCGCGACTCAGAACGTGAATGCGGAACTCCAGCAATATCGATTTGATCGGGCTGCGAGCATTGTGTACCAGTTCATCTGGCACGAGTACTGCGATTGGTATCTCGAACTGGCGAAGCTATCGTTGCAGAACCCGTCGGGAGGCGATGCCAGACGAACCCGCCACACACTCTTCGAAACCTTTGAGACGATGATGCGATTGCTCCATCCCTTTACCCCGTTTCTCACGGAGGAAATCTGGCAGGCATTGCCTCATGAGGGTGAGAGTATTGTGCTGCAATCCTATCCGATGCCTCGGGATGACTGGCGGTCACCGGAAGCTGAAGCATTGTTCTCACTACTGGAGCGCAGCGTCGCATTGATGCGGACCGGACGCTCCCTCCTGAACTATTCACCCGGCAAGTCGGTTGACCTGTATGTGATGGGAGCGCACGAACAGAATCGTCCGGAATTTGAACTCGTGCGGAGTTCAATCGGCCATCTCGCAAAAGGGTCAGTCGAAATCATATCAGTTGACGACGCTCTATCATCTGATGTGCTCCGATTGACCGATGCCGGCGTCACCGTCGGAATAGGTCTGGAGGTTGACGTTGACCTGATCAAGGCCTTGGATCGTATCAAGAAGCAGAGAGACGATTTTCAAAAGGAAGCCGGTCGCCTGTCGGGGAAATTGGCCAATCCGGAGTTCACGGAGAAGGCGCCTTCGGAGGTTATTCAAGAACATAAAGATCGCTTGCAGATACTTGCGCACGATGAAGGCCTCTTGAAGCGCAGCGAGGATCAATTGCGCGACCTCCTTCGTCATCGATCGACATGAACGTCCCGTCCATTCAATGCATTCAGGACGCAGTCCGGCGCGCGCTGTCCGAGGACGTTGCGTTCGATGACGTCACGACCAGGGCGCTCTTTTCCCGACCATGCCCCGCTCGCGGATCGATCGTGGCCCGCCATTCGATGGTCGTGGCCGGAATCGCAGTCGCACGTGAAGTCTTCTTCTCCGTCGATCCATCCCTGAAAATCATTCGGGCGCTTCCTGATGGACACACCACGTCCACGGGGGATTCCGTGCTCATTGTCGAAGGTGACGGCCGGTCTCTCCTCATGGCTGAGCGCGTCGCGCTCAATTTCATGCAGCGGCTATCGGGCATCGCGACCTTGACACGACAGTTCTGCGAGACCGTGCGCGGCTACCCCACTCGCGTTCTCGATACCAGGAAGACGACACCCGGTCTGCGAGCGCTTGAAAAATGGGCGGTCCGGCTCGGCGGAGGCTACAACCATCGTGTGTCGCTGAGCGATGGTCTGCTCATCAAGGACAATCATCTCGCACTCTTGCATGCGGAACGGATTGGGCTCGCGCAGGCCTGCCGGCAGGCACGTGCCGCCGGACCGCACGGCTTGAAAATCATTGTAGAGGTGCAACAGCTTGCCGAAGTAAAGGACGCTCTTTCGGGAGAAGCCGATATCATCCTGCTCGACAACATGACTCCCGGTCAGGTTCGTCAGGCGGTTGGACGCATCAAGGGACGCGCGCTCGTGGAAGTGTCGGGGGGAATCACCTTGGACAATGCCAGGGACATGGCAATGGCCGGCGCAGATTTTCTATCGATCGGCACTCTCACTCATTCGGCCCCCGCCGTAGATCTCGGCCTGGATCTGCGTGCGATCTCTGCCAGGACGCGGCGGGATCGGTCATGATTCCCACCGGAGACATTGCTGTCGGCTACGATCTCGCGGCACTCCAGTCGGCACTTCACACAAGGATTCTGGGCCGAAACGTCCACTACATGGATACTGCTGCGTCAACCAACTCCACTGCCATCGCGCTTGCGGAGGCCGATTCCCTCGATGGGACCATCGTGGTTGCGGAAGTCCAGACGGCTGGACGTGGGAGGCGAGGCCGACTTTGGCATTCTCCGCATGGACGTCATATCTATTGCTCCATCATTTTCCGGATCGCCGACGAGCGATCGGCATGGATCACATGGATCCCGCTGGTCTCGGCACTCGCTGCGGCGGAAGCCATCTTTGACACTGCCCGGCTTCCCGTTCTTCTCAAATGGCCCAATGATTTGCTGGTCTCGGACAGGAAAATCGGCGGAATCCTGTGCGAAAAGGTCGGAAGACAGGGACGGAGTGTCGTCGTGATTGGAATCGGACTCAACATCAACTGCGACGAAACGGATTTTCCGAGCGACCTCGGCAACCTTGCGACATCAATTAAGATGGAGCATGGACAGACGGTGAACCGCACTACTGTCCTGGCCGCCCTACTGAACCGGCTTGAAATTCGTCTCGATCGGGTGCGATCGGAAGGAGTATCGGAAACCCTCGCAGCCTATAGCGCGCGCAGCGCGACCATCGGGGAGCGGGTGCAAGTCGTGCTCGGTGAGGGGGAACCTGTAGAGGGACTTGCCGAGTCTATAGGGCCGGATGGATGTCTGCGTGTGCGCCTACAAACCGATCCATCAGCGAACGGAGATTCGACGCTGATTGAGGTACGCAGTGCCGATGTCAACTCTGTGCGCAAGGTGATCACCACATCCTGACACGGCATTTCACCAGCCTGACTCACCTTCTTTAGCGAGTCGTGGACCTCGCGACCAGGCGCAGACTGGCTCCTGGTCGCCCCACGCACCTCAACGGACCTAGGAGGATACAGAGGCCTGCCCTTGGACCACTTGGTGGATGGCTCTCTCCTCGAGGTCCTGTGCCATAATAATAGTGTTCCGTCACATCTCGGCCGAGGTACACTGTCGATATGTTGCTGGCGATCGATATCGGGAACAGCAATATCGTCTGGGGAGTCTTTCAACACCGGACACTGGAAGGCCACTGGCGGCTGGCAACCGATTCGAGAAAAACCGACAGCGAATATGGAATCGTGTTCCTCGAACTGCTGGAGAGGTCCGGATACAAAGCCGGCGACATTACAGGCGCAATCATCTCCAGCGTCGTTCCCGCCCTCACGCCGGTTTTTGAAAGCATGGTCCAGCACTACTTCATCCGCACACCCGTCATCGTGACGACCGAAATCGACAGCGGACTTCACCTCAGCTATGCCAATCCCAAGGAGATCGGGAGCGATCGCATTGTGAACGCGGCAGCCGCCTACGATCTCTATCACACCGATGTGATCATCATCGATTTCGGCACCGCGACGACATTTTGTATCGTCACGGCACAAGGGGAGTACCGAGGCGGCGTGATCGCCCCAGGATTGGGCATTTCGGCCGACGCTCTTTTCACCAGAACCGCGAAGCTGCCAAAAGTCGAAATCATCCGCCCCAAGTCGGTGATCGGGACCGACACAACCTCCGGCATTCAAAGTGGATTGGTGTTTGGATATGTCGGATTGGTTGATGGAATCATTCGTCGCATGGAGCAGGAGCTTGGGTACAAATGCAAAATCATCGCCACGGGCGGACTTGCGGCATTAATCGCCCGCGAAACGGAAACCATTCACGAGGTACGCCCCCTGCTCACGCTGGAAGGGTTGGCCTTGCTCTATCGCCGGAGCGGAGGGACATGAGACTCTCCCACTCCTGGTGATCTTCCGTATCCTCCTCGTCCTGGACATTTCTTCACATAATTCTTCAACGTGCCGGTTGACTTCAAGAAGTCGGTGGCTATCTCGCCTAGGAACAGGAATCACTTGTGAACGATCAAGAGAACAACACCAATATATTCGACAACTTATCGGAGGAATCGTCGGAGTCGGACACCTGTTCCGAGCAGGTCGCTTCCTTTTCTGAAGAGTTGCAGAAGAATTTGAACCTCAAGGCCGCCGAATGTCAGGGGCTCAATGACAAATATCTTCGCTTGGCTGCTGAGTTCGACAATTTCAAGAGACTTGCGCAACGCGATCAACGCGACCAAATCAAATTCGGCAATGAACAAATTCTTCGAGAACTGCTTCCAACGGTCGACAACCTGGATCGAGCGATCAAATCGACCCACACCAACGGCGTCAATGACGCGCTGACACAGGGAGTGGAGTTGACTCTCAAGCAGTTGCTTGGCGTCCTGATGAAGTTCGGCGTGAAGCCCGTTGACAGCGTTGGTCAACCGTTTGACCCCGCTACGCAACAAGCAGTGGCGCAGGTGGCATCCAATTCAGTTCCTGAGCATCACGTCGTCGAAGAGTTCCAGAAGGGTTACTTGCTGCATGACCGCATTCTTAGACCGGCGATGGTCACCGTCTCAACCGGCGCAGCGGACACAGCGTAGTCCCTCGTGCTGAATTGAATGCGACAAGCTGATGCAGGACCTTCTCCATGATACATTGAGCCTTTTGATGAAGGAGCTATCCCATGGGTAAAGTTATTGGAATCGATCTCGGAACGACCAACTCGTGCGTCGCTATTATGAGCGGTGGGGATCCGGTCGTGATCGCAAATGCCGAAGGCAGTCGCACCACGCCTTCTGTCGTCGCCATTACCGACAAAGGTGAGCGGCTGGTCGGGCAGATCGCCAAGCGACAGGCAATCACCAATCCGGAAAATACCATCTTTTCGGTAAAGCGACTGATGGGACGAAGGTTCCGTAGCCGCGAAGTGCAGGATGCGATCAAGCGCTTGCCATACAAGGTGGTGGAAGCAGACAACGGCGATGCGCATGTGGAGCTGCGGGGAAAACGTTACAGTCCTCCCGAGATTTCCGCGATGATCTTGCAGAAGATGCGGCAAACGGCTGAGGACTACCTTGGGGAGAAGGTCACGGAAGCCGTCGTGACCGTCCCTGCATATTTCGATGATAGCCAGCGACAAGCAACCAAGGATGCCGGTCAAATAGCCGGATTGAACGTATTGCGCATCATCAACGAGCCGACCGCCGCCTCCCTTGCATACGGTCTGGACAAGAAAAAAGATGAACGAATCGCCGTCTACGATCTCGGCGGTGGAACCTTCGACGTGTCCGTACTTGAAATCGGGGATGGGGTGTTCGAAGTCAAATCGACGAACGGCGACACCTATCTCGGCGGAGACGATTTCGATCTGCGAGTCATGGACTGGCTGGTCGATGAGTTCAAAAAGGACCAGGGGATCGATCTTCGAAAGGATCGCATGGCCTTGCAACGTCTGAAAGAAGCGGCAGAACGAGCAAAAATAGAGTTGTCTTCATCGCATGAAACAGAGATCAACCTCCCGTTTATCACGGCAGATGCCAGCGGGCCGAAACACCTCGTGACAAAACTGACGCGCGCCAAACTCGAACAACTGGTCGACGATCTGATTCAACGCACGATCGACCCCTGTAAGAAAGCGTTGAGCGACGCGGGGGTCACTGCCAAAGACATCAACGAAGATGTCTTGGTCGGTGGAATGACCCGGATGCCGAAGGTCATTCAAATTGTGAAGGACTTTTTCGGAAAGGAGCCTCATCGCGGAGTCAATCCTGACGAAGTGGTTGCCATTGGCGCTGCCATTCAGGGCGGTGTGCTCAAGGGAGAAGTCAAGGATGTGTTGCTGCTGGACGTCACTCCCTTGTCTCTTGGAATTGAGACACTGGGCGGCGTGTTCACCAAGTTGATCGAACGGAACACTACCATCCCGACCAAGAAGGGCCAGATTTTTTCCACGGCGGCGGATAATCAAACGGCCGTGACTATTCGGGTCTTCCAGGGGGAGCGGGAAATGGCCAATGACAATAAGTTGCTTGGCCAGTTTGACCTGGTCGGTATTCCTCCGGCCCCACGAGGCATGCCACAGGTAGAGGTAACTTTTGACATTGATGCCAACGGCATCGTACACGTGTCAGCCAAGGATTTGGCCACGCAAAAAGAACAGTCGATCAAGATTACGGCCTCCAGCGGCCTCAGCAAAGATGAAGTGGATAAGCTGGTCAGGGACGCGCAGGCTCATACCGATGATGACAAGAAACGCCGCAAGTTCGCTGAGGCCAAGAACCAGGCTGATTCATTGATCTACAGCACGGAGAAGAATCTCAGCGAGCATGGTGATAAGATCGGTGAAGACGACAAGACCAAGATCACGGAGGCGATCGCGGCTCTTCGAAAAGCGATGGAAGGGACGGACCCAGAAGCAGTCGAATCGGCCACTCAAACGCTGACGACCTCTTCGCACAAATTGGCCGAGGAAATGTATAAGAAGGCCTCGGCATCGTCCTCGGCCGGCCCAGGTGACGGTGCGTCGAGCGACGGCAGCGGATCACAGCCACCCAAGGACGAGAAGGTCGTGGATGCAGAGTTCGAAGAGGTAGACAAAGATAAGAAGTAAGTTACAATAGGACGATGGCGAGACCGAGTTTCACGAGCGATGAAACTCGGTCTCGCTCTGTATCCCTCAGGCAATGAGCTCTGTGACAAAACGCGACTATTACGAGACATTGGGAGTTGAGCGCAACGCGTCCGATGACGAGTTGAAGAAGGCTTTTCGCAAGCTCGCCCGCCAGTTTCATCCCGACCTGCAGTCTACCGCGGAACAGAAGAAGACCTCTGAAGAAAAGTTCAAAGAAATCAACGAAGCCTACGAAATTCTGAGCGATCAGGATAAGCGCAAACGTTACGACATGTTCGGGCATGCCGGCACGCAACCAGGTAGCGGGGGGTTTGAGGGCTTCGACTTCGGGCGTGGAGGCTTTGGTGACGTCTTCAATGATATTTTTGAAGATTTTTTTGGCACTCCCCGCGGCCGCAGCCGGGCCGAGCGCGGCAACGATCTCCAATATAATCTAGATGTGACCTTTGAGGAAGCCGTCTACGGCAAGGAAGCCAAACTCAAGATTCCGCGTTGGGAGACATGCGGCGATTGCAAAGGCACCGGGGCACGGTCTGCGAACGCCATCAAAATGTGCCCCAGCTGCAAGGGCGCCGGCCAGTTGCGCTTTCAGCAGGGATTCTTCAGTGTCAGCCGGCCCTGCGGTCAATGCGAGGGTAGCGGGCAGATCATTTCAGATCCATGCGGCACGTGCCAGGGTCGCCAGCGTATCCATCAGGAACGGATGCTGTCTGTGCAGATTCCCGCCGGGATCGAATCCGGGATGCGACTGCGGCTTTCCAACGAAGGAGAACACGGAGTGCAAGGAGGTCCGCCCGGCGATCTTTTTGTCGCTATTACGGTGAAACCCCACCCCGTCTTTCGACGGCACGCATTGGATATCGTGTGCGATCTACCCGTCAGTTTCGTCACGGCCACGCTGGGAGGAAAGGTTGAAGTTCCTACCCTCAAGGGTAAGACAATCATGAAGATCCCGACAGGAACTCAACAGGACAAAGTGCTGCGATTGAAGGGACTGGGGTTTCCAAG
Source organism: Nitrospiraceae bacterium (assembly GCA_040510255.1). Taxonomy (GTDB): domain Bacteria; phylum Nitrospirota; class Nitrospiria; order Nitrospirales; family Nitrospiraceae; genus DASSBQ01. The sequence goes on from JBEVJJ010000141.1 coordinate 24,193, forward strand.
TCTGAAGGGTCACCAGACTGGCGACCAGATCTTCAATGTGAAAATCGAGATTCCCACCAAACTTTCATCAAAGCAAAAGCAGTTGCTCGAAGAATTTGCAACGGAAAGCGGCATGACCGCTGATGCCGAAGGCGATGGTTTCTTCGATAAGATGAAGACCTTCTTCGAGTAAGGTTCGCTCCCTTATCCGCCCACTCCGAGCCTGCTACTGCTTATGCCGGCTTTCTTTATTCATTCGTCCACCATACATGGCGACCTTGTCAGGATAACTGGAGACTTGTGTCATCATCTCCGTGCAAGCCTTCGCCTACGGATCGGTCAGACCGTTTGGCTGACTGACGAACAACGCAACCGGTATCACGCCACGGTCACCGAGATGACGGCTGCAGAACTGACTGCCCATATTCAGGATCGCCTGCGTGGTCCTGCTGAGACATGGCCCCGGATTCTCCTCGCCCAAGCACTCCTCAAAAGTGATCACATGGATTGGATTATTCAAAAGGCGACAGAACTTGGCGTGTATGGAATTGCTCCGCTGATTGCGCATCGCGGCGTCATCCGACCGAAAGTGACTCGTATCACGGGGCAGGTAGCACGCTGGCAACGCATAGCCCTAGAGGCAGCTCAACAGTCCGAACAATGGCATATTCCCGAGATTGAGCCCCCACGCGATAGTCGACAGTTTTTTATGGAGAGGGCCGCACCCCTCAGCCTGATCCTAGTGGAACGCGCGGGGAGTGAAAGCCTCCGCACACTGCCGCTCAGGTCCGATACACAACACACCATCATGATCGCCATCGGGCCTGAAGGCGGGTGGAGTACGGACGAACTGACCATAGCCGATAAACAGGGTTTTCGTTCCACTACGCTGGGATCTGGGATTCTGCGATCGGAAACAGCATCGCTCGCGGCCGTCACGATCCTGCAGAGCCGTCTGGGGAACCTAGGCTGAGGCTCCCCCACCCGAGAATGCACTATTGATGAGTTGGATATTCGATCCGCACGATCGCGCCGTTCTCTCCGGCAGCCCACCCCTGCGTTGGATTCGGAAAGCTTAGACCAAGGAAGGACAACTTCAATGGATTGGGTTGCTCGATCCAATTGAACCCGGCATTGGTGGTTTTCAGGATGTAGCCGCGCTCTCCGACAATCCATCCATTTTGTTGACCGGTAAACCGGATCCGAATCAGATCGGTGAGTTTGTTGCACGTACGACCACAGGGCAGTGTTCGGTCGATCCAATGGACCCCTCCATCCGTAGTCTGGAAAAGAGCCCCCGCATTGCCCACGGCCCAACCATTTGATTCGTCCGTCAGAAACACATCAAAGAACGTCGCCGATTCTTGATGGCCCTGGGGGGTCCAACTCGCTCCGCCGTCCTGCGTGGAAAGGATGGTCCCCAACG
>JBEVJJ010000142.1:0-10483 GCA_040510255.1 Nitrospiraceae bacterium
TCCTGTGCGATTCTCGATTGAGTCTCGATTGAACGGAGGGTGCGATGAAAGAGAAGCGGCGAGTCTTGTATAAGAAGGGCGTGTTCGTGTGTCCTAAGTGCCGTCAGTCGTACGTCCAGGATAAGTGGATGGAAGAATGGCGTATCCGATGTCACAAGTGTGATTATCGAGGAACGCTGACGGAAGTGTCGGTCGAAGAGCACTTGGACGAAGAAACCGTACGTCACTAGGCGTTTCGTCTTGCACGCCGGGATTTCTACACCACACTCCACTCTCATTCACCTCTCCGATGTGCGGAGTGCCATTCGTATCGACAGCGAGGTTTCTATGCATCGCATGCTGATTGTCGGGCTGCTATCGACCATTGTTGCCTGTCCAGGCGAGCCGGTCTGGGGAAATGAAGGCGCTCCGGTCGTCAAGGTCCTGGTCACCTATCACTCCGTTTCGGGAACGACGGAACAAATGGCAGCCGCAATTGCCGAAGGTGCCAAGATGAACGCTCAGACTCATGTTGTCATGAAACGAGTGGAGCAGGTCGTGGCGGAGGACTTGTTTTCCGCTGACGCGATTATCGTTGGATCTCCGGTATATTGGGCGAATATGGCGGGAGAGGTAAAGACATTCTTTGATAATTGGCAATTTAAATTTGGCGTGTTTCCTGATTTCAAGATGAGGAATAAGGTCGGAGCTGCCTTTGCGACAGGAGGTCAGATATCGGGTGGTAAGGAAATCACGATGCTCACTATTCTTGCAGCGATGCTCGGTAATCATATGATCGTGGTCAGCGGAGGTGGAGCGTTTGGCGCATCAGCGACCACGGAGGGCAATAGCCCGGGAATCGATGAGGAAGAGCTCGAGGCTGCGCGAATATTAGGGCAACGCGTGGCCGAAGTTGCAATGGCGGTTCAAACTGGATTGAGAGGGCATAAATCGATAGCTCCATGACGGATTCCAGCACAGGCAGGTTACCGAGGTGGTACAACAGGCAGGACGTGAGAGGAAACTCAGGAAGAGGACGTGTTGGATTTCTGAAAGGACACGTTTAATTGGTTCTTGGCCAGTCCTACCAGTTCGCAGACATTTTTGGCACATCGACCACAGCACCCATGTTCCCGCAAGCCAAATCGTGCGATGATCTGATGAGCCGACATACAACCCGATAGTCCGGCTTCCCGTACATCCGATTCCGTCAATCCCTTACATAGGCAGACATACATGTGAAAGTTTCCCTCTTACTCGGTGAGTACCAACGATTATGATAAGCGTTATCAACAGAAAGGAGTATATCTCGACTCCCCTGAGGTGTCAAGGCGGGCAAACTTGCTGGGGTTAAAGATTCTCGGAGGCCCCTATCCTTATGATTTATAAGGAGAGTGGCAACGGTGCTAGCACGTTTGTTCCAGTTGGTCGACCATTGCTCGGATCGTATCGAATCCGGATTGCCAGAATGTTTCGGAGGTCATATCGACGCCCATGATCTGGAGGATATCTTGCGGCGCTCGTGAACCGCCCCTGGCCAACAAATTTTCATAGCGTGGTACAAAGTCGGCGCCTTCCTTTTGATACATGCCATACAGAGCCAGGACCAGGAGATTTCCAAAGCTGTACGAATAACAATAAAAGGGGCTGGCAAAAATATGCGGAATGGTCAACCACTCCCACTCGAATTCTCGAGGGACTCGCACGGTCTTGCCGAACTGATCTCGAATGTTGGCGAGGTAGGCGTGTGCCAGGTCAGGGACCGTGCCGCCGTTCGCGATCATGTCATGCGCGTGTTGTTCAAAGAGTACAAAGTAGGCTTGTCGCATGACAGTGGCATAGACGTCATCTAGCTGAGCGAGCAGAAGGCCTTGCTTCACCCGCTTGTCTTTTTCTTGTTGCATCAATGTATCGGAGAGAATCCGTTCCCCAAAGACTGAAGCGGTTTCGGCCAGCGGGAGCGTAGCGTGAAACGTGAACACCGTGTGTTCTTCCGCGAGCATGCCGTGCACGGCATGCCCTAACTCATGCGCCATGGTCGCAATGTCCCGGGCTTCTCCTGTGAAGTTCAACAGGACATAGGGTGTCAGGCCCGGGACAACACCATAGCAATAGGCGCCACCCATCTTTCCGGGACGGACCCGTGCGTCAATATGTTGATCGATGAAGACGCGCTCTGCGAGATCGGCCAGTCGCGGTGAAAAACTGCGGTACGCGTCCAGCACCATTCTCACGGCATCGGCATATCGATACGTCTTCCGTTCAGTTTGATGTGGCGCATAGATATGATATCGCGTCATCGGGGCAATGCGGCAGAGGCGCGCCTTCAGTCTGAAATAGTGCTGGAACACTTCTCGGTTCTTGACGCATATAGAGAGCAGGGCTTGGACTGCCTGATCTGGAACATCGTTCGCGAGATTGCGTGAGGCGATCGGCGAAGCAAAATGACGTAACTGGATGTTTTCTGCCTTCCAATCGTTCACGAGCGCTTTGTAGAGTTCGCCGAGGAGGTCGTGGTGGCTTGCATAGACACGAAACAACTCGCGATATGCGGCCTCGCGCACAGAACCGGTCGGACTACGCAGATACGGCATAAGTCCTTCCCGGGTCACGGTCTTCCGCTTTCCCTGAACGCTCACCGTGAAAGTTAAGGCGTTCGTGACCACGTCGTACAGAGTATGGATGGCAGTGCGGCCGGTGTTGTTCTTGATATTAATGATTTTTTCTTCAGGCTCAGACAGGGTGTGTGGTCGTAAATGTCGAATCGTCTCCAGGTAATAACGGAAATCGCCGGCGTTGCTCATGAGTCGGTCAGCATTGGATTTATCCACGCTCTGCCACCACAATTCGAAAAAGAGGAGTCGGTTTTGAAGCGTGGTGAGCTGTTCTTCAACTTGTGATTTGAAGGAACGGGCCGTAAGGTCCTTGGTATTTTCGGAGAACCACAAGTATGCATGGGCACCAAGTTTGGTGGAGTGCCTCGCAATCTCCTCATCGAGACGGAGTATGTCTAGAAACAACTCTTCAGGCATCGACGAGGTCAACCTGGCTCGATACCCCTCAAAACGAGACACGAGCCCGTCGAGTTCCTTGAAATAGTGATCGAGTCGTGCAACTGGATCATGGATGAGGTCGGACAAATCCCACCGATCTGGATAGCGGGTCGTGCGATCAGTCGGACGGTTAGACCGTTGTGCAGGTGATGTCTGAAATCTCTTCATATGATTCGTGTCTCTCCTGGGATGAAAGCATCTGCTGACGAATGATCATACCATTGCGGGATGGCGGGTGCGGAAGGTTTTCTGCAGCGTGAGAAAGGATGCGTTCCGCCGTTGCAGCGCCGCCGCGAATGGTTTTACAATTCCAGCGAAGAGGCTGCCAAAGAAGAGACCGCACAATGAACGACCAGGAATTGAATCGAGTGATCCAATATGTCACCGCGAGCACCTCGTATAGTCGCGAGACCGTGGCAGAGATCCTGCGAACCGGGTTCGACGAAATGCGTGCAATGGCCGCAACAACGGCCTGTCAGTTCAACAGAGAGGATTTGCTGGGCTATATCTGTCAATGGACGATAAAGCAAACGGGTCATCCGGAGCCGTTGGTGCGTGAGGTGTTGGATGGTGCGGGTCGATGGCTCGATGAAGTCTCTCGCCTTGTTGCAGCCCAGCAGATCACACCGAACAAACCGTCTGAAGGCGAGGAGTCAGGAACCGAGCCGGTAGAATAATCGGGGTCATGAAAACGCGATGCCCCATTTCAAAAGATATCGGCGGACTGTATTCCGGACGACGGCGGATCTCGTCGATCGACGACGGATCAGCTACCAACTCACGTCAAAACCGGTCGCTGACACGGTCACCGAGCGATGGGACAGATTGCATCGGCACTGTGCGGACGACGGCAGTCGGGTTCGACTGGAGCGCCTCTTCATTCGTCTTGGCTCGACGGATCCAGGCATACAGGAATCTGCTCTGGCGGAATTGGAATTGGCGACGCGACTCCTCACGGTTGGCGCAGTAGTTCAGTTCTTGCCGGAGTCAGGGGCGCGATCAGCGGATCTGGAATGTCGATTTGATGATCGACGGTTCTTTGTCGAGGTAACGGCCATGATCGGGGCAGTAGAGCGGGCCAGACGGCTCTGGTTCCAACGTCCTACTGTGGGCGTTGGAGATGCGGAGCCGGATCAGGAACCAGGCGACGTGCTCACGAGAGCTATCCTGGCGCGGATTCACCAAAAGGCAAAGCAGTTACGTGACTATGGCGATCCCGTTCTGCTCGCCATTTCCGTACCGAATGTGGACTTCGGAAAGAGGTCTCGGTATGGACGGTACCCCGTCGCGTTGGACCTGAAAACGCTCATCGGCTCGATCAGCATTGTGTTGCCAAAACTCCGACACCTGAGTGGAGTTTTGTTGGCGCTGTGGAACGTGAGCCCGTTGCCCTTCAAGTCAGGCGTGCGGTTGAGAAACGTCAGTGTCGTCGAGCGGTCCCGGCATCAGGACATATCCCCGCGCGTACGGATGCTGGTTGTCAATCCGTCTGCGGACAGCCCGCTCAGCGCTGCAGAACATGCGATGCTGAAGCAGTTGTTATAAGGTGGCAGAGAGTTAGGAGCCGAGCGTGCTTTTCAACTGTTCGAGATTTTTGGTTACCATGGCATCCCCATTTTGTGTCGAGACTGTGAGGCCTGCATCGCACGTGCGCCGGCACTCTTCAAGTCGATTGAGTTTGTGGAGTGACTGCGCCAGGGCATAGTACGCAGCCGAGTACGTGGGTTTGACCGCGATGCATTGTTGCAACGCCGTGACCGCTTCCTGCCAATTGCTATCGTCCATATAGGCCTTTCCGAGGCCGAACCAGGCGACATCATCGTTCGGATCAATCGCCAGAACTTTTTTCAGGGGTTCGATACGAGGATTAGCCATGCCGCGCCTTTCGGATGAAGTCGGCCGGGACGACGGGACCGTACCACGTGTCTGCGCCGATTGTCTATGTCGTTTAGCGCATGATACGATATTTGTCTATCTCTGGGTGCGTGATTCAAGCAGCGAACTGATAAGAGCAAGAAGATCGTCACGCCTTACACTTCCCTTGCTTCACGGAATCTCACATGGGTCGAACGGGCTTCGTCTATCATCCAGCCTTTCTCGAACATGATATGGGGCTCGGCCATCCGGAGTCTCCGGGACGTCTTCGAGCGATCGTCAACCGCTTGCAGTCAACAGGCACTCTCGATCGTTTGCAAAAAATCGAACCGGTCAGCGCAACGGACGAATGGGTCACGCAGATTCACACGCGGACCTATGTTCAAGCACTCAAGGCTCGTGCTCCGGCCAGCGGACGAGTATCACTCGACGCGGACACATCGCTGTCTCCCGGATCTTTGGCGGCGGCATACTTGGCTGCGGGAGGCGCATTGGCCGGCGCCGACGCGATCATGTCGCGGCAGGTCGATCATGTGTTCTGTGCCGTGCGGCCGCCCGGGCATCACGCGGAACGCGATCGGGCGATGGGATTCTGCCTGTTTAACAATGTGGCAATTGCCGCGCGGTATCTCCAACGTCATCATCGTATTGAACGCGTGCTCATTGTCGATTGGGACGTTCATCATGGCAACGGTACACAGCACAGTTTTTATGACGACCCTTCGGTTCTGTTTTTCAGCACCCACCAATACCCGTATTACCCTGGAACCGGTCATGCAAATGAACGCGGGGTCGGTGCGGCCGAAGGAACGACCATCAACCTTCCCCTCTCGGCAGGGGAAGGCGACCACGAATACCGAGAACTCTTTCAAGGAGTGCTGGTGCCGGCCGCCGACGCCTTCAAGCCGGATTTTGTGCTTATCTCGGCAGGATTCGATGCCCATCAGGATGATCCACTGGCCAGCATGGGATTGACCGAGAACGGCTACGCGGAGTTGACGGCCATCGTGGCCGGCATTGCGGCCAAGCATTGTCAGAACCGGATTCTCTCCTGCCTGGAAGGCGGATACAATCTGACGGCATTGGCCGCGTCTGTTGAGCGTCATCTCTTGACTCTCTTGAAGGTATGATGAGCCAAACCGATGTGATGGCTGCGGTGCGGCGGTTTCGCACGCTACCGGTACGAAGGTGTGTATCGGGTGTGTATCATGTATGGTCAGGCATGAGCCCGTCGATAAGTCGGACGATGAGGCATCTTGACGAATCGTCGTCCGGTATGATGTGCAAGAACCTTGGTGTACCCGATGAGATTGCCTTGGTGGGGCCGGTGACAGAAACCAAGCGCAGAATGAGTGATTGTGACAAGACAGGGGAAATCTATGACGACGCATCCATTGCTCATCAATACTGAAACGCTTCAACAGCAGTTGGGACAGTCGGATCTGGTAATCATTGACGTACGGGGCAGAGCCACCTATGAATTCGGTGGCCACATCCCGGGTGCCGTGCATTCCACCTGGCATGAGTATAGCGATCCGAATGCCGTCGCGAAGGGGTTGCTCGATCCAGACCTTTCCCGTATCGAAAAAAGGCTGCATAGGCTCGGGATCAACCAGGACAGCGATGTGGTGATCTATTCCAACCCATTTGATAATTGGGGTGACGAAGGTCGTATGTACTGGATGCTGGACTACCTCGGCCATCAGCGGCTGAAAATTCTCGACGGCGGTTGGGTGAAGTGGATTGAGGAACGTCGGCCATTCGAGCACGGCGCTGTGGTTCCCAAGCCAGGCACGTTCAAGGTGTCGCCGGTTGAAGCTCGTATCGTGCTGAAGGATGAGCTCAAGGCGGTCGTGCGTGGGTCGCATCCCGGGACGACCATTGTTGATGCGCGCAGTCTCGAGGAGTATTTGGGGAAGGAGATCTCGGGAATTCCACGTCCAGGGCATATCCCATCGGCAGTGCATGTGGCGTGGAACGGATTCCTCAATGCCAATGCCACGCTCAAGGATATGGACTCGATCAGGACCTTGTTCGATCATAAGGGGCTGGATACAAGAAACGAGACGATTTGCTATTGCACCGGTGGCGTCCGGTCCGGGTGGCTTTATTTCGTCCTGAAGTTGGCCGGGTACGAAAAGGTGAGAAACTATCCGGGATCCTGGTGGGAGTGGAGCCGTGACTTCGGGTGCCCTGTGGAGAAGGACTTGGCCTCGCTGCAAAAAATTCTGCAACTTGATCAAGGACCGGGAAAGCCGGCAGGTAAACCGTCTTGACACTACGTAAAAGGGGTGTTTATGCTGCGGAAGACAACGATTCACACCACTTACCGACACCTCACCCACACCTTACAGAGGGAGGAATTCATGTACAATGTGATGGTACGCAAGGCAATCGTCGCGGGTTTCATCGTGGCATTCGTCCTAGCCCCCGTCATGGGAAACGTTGCCGTTGCCGCCGGGAACAAGCATCAAGCCGAGGCAGTCGAGCATGCGAAGGAAGCGGTCGACCACGGCAAGCAGGGACATGCGGATGCCCTCGTCAAGCACGCTGAGGGTGCGTTAAAGCATGCAGAAGCCGCGATGGCGGAAACGAAAAATCCCCATGTCGGCGAAGGCATCAAGGGTTTGAAGGATGGCATCGAGCATGGGAAAGCCGGCCATGCAGACGTGGCAACCAAGGCCGTCGAAGGAGCCATTCCCCATCTGTCCGAAGGCATGTAGTTTTCCAGTTCACTGTGCCGACGAAACGGGCAGGGATTTCCCTGCCCGTTTTTTGTTGCTCCCTCACAGGCGTCGCATATGAGGATTGGGTTCTTGCAGTTCGAGCCGGTGTTTGGAGACATCATCCGCAATCTCGATGTTGCCGTCACCAGACTGGAAAAAGCTAACGCCGATGTGATCGTGTTACCCGAGTTGTTCGTGTCCGGCTATCAATTCATCTCGGATGAGGAGGTTCATCGTTTGTCGGAAACAGTTCCCGACGGTCCGACGACCAGGAGCCTGATGGACCTTGCCAAGGCGAGAAGGATGATCATTGTGGCGGGATTGCCGGAGCGGTCAGGAAATCGATGTTACAATTCCGCGGTGGTAGTGGGTCCAAACGGATTCATCGGCTGCTATCGCAAGACCCATTTGTTTTTCGAAGAAACCCTATTCTTTGATCCAGGTGATACCGGTTTTCAGGTATGGGACATCGGCCCAGCCAAGCTCGGGGTCATGATTTGCTTTGACTGGTTCTACCCGGAGGCCGCGCGGACCTTGGCTCTCAAAGGGGCCGAACTCATTGCCCATCCCTCGAATCTCGTCCTACCGCATTGTCCTGATTCCATGGTCACCCGCTGTCTGGAGAATCGTGTGTTCAGTGTGACGGCCAATCGAACCGGAAGCGAGGCGCGCGGAGGAAAAGAGCGTCTGAAGTTTATCGGCAACAGCGAGATTGTGACACCGAGAGGACGCATTCTTCATCGCGCATCCCGCGACCAGGAAGAATTGTTCGTGGTCGATATCGATCCGGCCGAAGCCCGCAACAAGCGGCTCAATTCGTACAATGACCTGTTGCAGGACCGCCGGCCGTCCTTCTACGGTCCATAGGGTTTGACGCAGGTGGCAGATAGCGCCCCGCTTGCGCGCTCCTGTACCACACGGTAGGATAAATCAGATGACACTTGAGAAAGGAATATTTCTGGTGGCCGCCCCCGCTCTACGGGATCCGAACTTCCGTCAGACAGTCGTACTTCTGTGCGAGCACGGGCCCGAAGGCGCACTGGGTGTCGTGGTCAATCGGCCGACGGCCATGTCGATATCTGAAGCGTTACCTCACGTCCCTGTGCTAGAGGGACAGCGGCATGTCCTGTTTGCAGGCGGACCGGTGCAGACAAATCAGGTCATGCTCCTGTACCGGCTTTCCCAGGTTCCCGACAACTCTCACCCGGTATTTGACGGTGTCTGTTTGGGAGGGGACTTGGATGTGATGGAGCGGATTCTTACTGATACGCCAGGCAGGGAGGCGTTTCGGGCGTATCTCGGCTATTCAGGATGGGGCCCCGGCCAGCTTGAGGCCGAAATGAAAACCGGCTCATGGATCACCATGCCCGCCGATCCAATAGTCGTGTTTGAGAAAGAGCCAACGAAGATCTGGTCCGATGTCGTACTCTCCCTCGGAGACGACTATCGTCTTTACGCGGATATGCCGTTCGATCCTTCCTTCAACTAGCTAGCCCACATTATTCATGACGGCTTCTACTGCAACCGCAGCCACACCGCTGCGACAAGCCTGACCGCGGGTTGCACGCGGCCAGGCGGGCGGGCTCGCCGCTCGATCGGTCAACATCCTGTCCAGGATGCCTCCCTCCCTTGCGGGCTCTACGCGCCCGTCTCGCCAGGCGTCGCTGTGGTTTCGTCACGAACCCTCATGAATAATGTGGGCTAACTAGTTGTGAAACATGGGACGTACGTCTATCTTCTGTGCATGCTGCGGCCTTGCTGAACGAGTTTTTTGAACATCCTGCGATTAGGTCGCTTGTCTTAGGATGGTATGTCCTGAAACGTGAAGCGTATCTCGTAAGAAATTCAGCGACTCCTCACGCGAGATACGAAGGACGAGATACGAACGACGATAGCTTCATGGGCGGAGCGCCTCGCCCAGCGCCTTCGCGAGGAAGCGACCCGTCTCCGAGTGCGGCAACGTGGCGACGTGTTCAGGCGTTCCTTCTGCGATGATATAGCCTCCTGCCGACCCGCCTTCCGGCCCCAGATCAATGATCCAGTCGGCGGTTTTCACGACATCGAGGTTGTGCTCCACCACGACTACCGTATGGCCCGTGTCGACGAGCTTCTGTAACACCGCCAGAAGTTTCTTAATGTCGTCCAAGTGGAGGCCGGTCGTCGGCTCATCCATGATGTAGAGGAGATTTCGTGCAGAAGTCTGCTTGAGTTCAGCGGCAACTTTCAATCGCTGAGCCTCTCCGCCGGAAAGTGTCGTCGCTGATTGGCCAACGCGCAGATAACCGAGGCCGATTGTCGAGAGGAGCTTCAAGGTGTCGATGAGCTTCGGCGACTCGGTAAAGAAGCACAGTCCTTCATCGACTGTCATGTTCAACACCTCGTGAATGGTTTTACCGCGGTAACGGATACTCAAGACCTGCGGTTTGAATCGTCGGCCGTTGCACGCTTCGCACGTCGCATACATGTCTTCGAAGAAATACATCTCCAACTTTTCATATCCGTTGCCCTCGCACCGATCACACCGTCCACCGGCGGTGTTGAAGGAGAAGTGGGCGGGAGTCAATCCATGGCGACGGGCGCTGAGTTCGGAGGCAAACAGATGCCGCACCTCGTCAAAGGATTGTAGGTATGTCAGCGGATTCGATCGTGGGGTGCGCCCGATCGGCTGTTGGTCGATCAGCCGGACCCCGGAAAGATGCTCAAGACCCTTAATCGCCCGGAACCGTCCCATCGGTGGCGAAGCGTGATGGAACGCGCGTGCGGCTGCGCGATACAGGGTTTCTTCGACCAGGGTGCTCTTGCCTGATCCGGAGACGCCTGTCACGCAGACCAACATTCGCAGGGGAATTT
>JBEVJJ010000143.1:0-19311 GCA_040510255.1 Nitrospiraceae bacterium
AACTAGGAAAAATGATGCTGCAGCTGGTGACGTCGCGGTATGACGACCGGCATTGGCGTAAGCAGATTGAGAAAATTCTCAGTTTGCCTCAAAGTGGGGTGGGTGATGAACGGCAGCGACAAATTTTCATGTACTTAAAGATCGGACTCAAAGCGTACAAATCGCGTCGCGCAGATCCGGATTCTTGGATTGTCGGAGGCTTTGCGACGAAGGAAGTGGTCGAGCGGGCCAAATTGCAACCGGCTGCCGTGGGAAACGGTCTCACACATGACGACGTGTCCTATCTAGGAACTGATCCTGGTCCGGACATCGATCAGGCGTGGTGGGAGGACATGTTGTCCGCCTGGTTTGAAGAACCGGATTCCGAGGAGACCGAGCCACTGGACACCTCCGACAGCGATCAGTCCGAGGTAAGCACCGAACGGGATCCGAGTAAAGCGTAACGTTGTTTTCCGGTCGTGTGAGGGATGATTTCTCTCCTTTCCAGCAGGCTGGTTCCCATCCGAGCAGCGTGAAAAGACTAGGACGCGAACAGATCCATTTGGGTTTGTTGGGAGGAGATGTCGGCTTGCAGCGGACGCGGTGAAACAGCCGTCGCATTGCCTGCCGAGGATCGGGGTGAGGAGTGCTGATCGATATAGGCCTTAAGCTTTTTGAAGTCCTCTCGAAGCGGCTGCAACAGGTTGCCTTGATGGAGAGCTGCGGCGGGATGAAGAAGCGGAAAGAGGACAAAGTCTTGTAAGGGAAAAACTTGGCCACGCACTTTGGTGATCCCGATCTTGCGCTGCAATAGCGTCTGAGTTGCCCAGTTTCCCAGCGAGCACACCAGTTGGGGACCAATCTCGGCAATTTGCTGCATTAAGAATGGCTTGCAGGTCTCAACTTCATCCGCTTCCGGATCACGATTGTTGGGTGGGCGGCACTTGATGACATTCGCGATGTAGATATCGGATCGCGAAAGGCCCGCGGATTGCAAAAGGTCGTTCAGTAACTTCCCCGCTGCGCCGACAAACGGCTCCCCCTGTTGGTCTTCATAAAACCCGGGCGCTTCGCCCACGAACATGATTGCCGCGTGTGGATTACCCACGCCGAATACGACCTGCTTCCGTCCCAGTTTGGACAATTTACAGCGATCGCAGTCATGAAGCGATTGCGCAAGTATTTGGAGGGGAGTGAGTGTCGTGGGCATAGAGAACGAACTGATGCAAATTCGAACGCATCTTAGGCGGGGGGAAAACAGTTGTCAACGGTCGATCTGACGACTCGGTTATTTCGAGGTGGCTTGAAGAAGAGACCAATTTCCATGTTCAGAAGCGATGGCTTGCGCAGAGCGCTGTCCACTCAGGACAGCGCTCTCGAGATTCGCGGGCCATCCGGTATCGGTCCAGTCACCCGCCACGAATAGGTTTCCAAGCGGGCTCCGGGGTAGAGGGCGATAGTGCTGCGCACCCGGTTTCATCCACATGAAGGCGTTTGATATTCGTGTGATACGGTGATCCAGCAGTGATGCGTGTTTCAGCCGCGGATAGGCGACCGCCATATCTGTCTTTGCGGCAGTAAAGACTTCTGACTCCGATGCCAAGAATAATGCTGTTTCTCCCGTTGCCACCAGCCACACCAACGTCGACGGATTTGATGACTCCAAGTCCGGTTGGGTCACGATCCAGTGAAATGATCGGTGAGAGAGCAGCGTCAAGTGGGAATGTGAACTGGAATGTTCCACGCGCAGCATGACGGTGAGAAGTCTTGAGTCGTGAAGTTTGCTCAACTGCTGAAAATATGTATAGCGAGTGACGACCTGCTCTGGCAATAGCTGCCGAAAAGCCGAAGCCGGAACTGCGCTGAGATACCAATCAGCCGTGAGGTCGTCTCCATTGTCCAGGCGAACACCGGTCATTCGTTCAAGGCGCATCTGGATTCCGCTTGCGCGTGTGTTCAGCCGGATTGCCACGCCCAGATGTCTCATGCGCTTGTGCATGGCATCGAGGACGTGTTCGGAAAATTGAGGCTCAGGAATCACGAATCGACTCAACCGCGCCCCAGTAAAAAAACTGCGTCGAAGAGTGCGCATGAACAGGGCCGCGGATACGCCGTGGATGTCATTGCCGACGAGCAACCGGCTGAGCAGGTTCCATACGTGAGTTCGCGCCGCTTCCGACTGATCGATACTTGCCAGCCAGGCGCTTGCTGTTCGCAGTTCGAGGTCCTGCGGAATTGGAGGATCTCCCTCCCACGTACGCTCGAGAAATGTCAGCAGGTGCCAACGGTCTCGCATCGAAAGCCCCTGAAACAGGCTCGTTCCTACTAACGTATTCAGGGGTGATGGAAGGGGAAAGGCCGTGTACTGCGCACGGGATCCGGAAGCGTGAAGAAAATCTATCGGAGCATGCTGACCTCGGTGAAGAGCAGCGGCCATGTCCAATTGCTCCAAAAGCGACCATGTTGCCGTATGGCAGCCGAGCAACAGGCTCGGGGGCGCTGTGGCAAGGCGGCCTCCAAGCTTGCGATCCTGTTCGATGACCGTGACGCGAAACCCGCGTGAAGACAAGTCGAGCGCCGCTGTCAGTCCGGCAATGCCCCCGCCGATAACCAGTGCCGTGTCGTTCATGAAGAGGCGAGGAGTCGCGAGCGAAGCCACACCCCCGCCGCAACAGCCAGGCGGTGTTTCGTGGACAAAGTCACTCGCTGGTGAAACACTCGATACTCCGATTCCTCGATCCGTTCGAGAATGCGGCTGTACACACCCCGCATGATCTCGGCGACTGTGAGTGCACGCCGTTCTTTCTTGGGAAGGGACCACAAGGCACGGTTGGCCTTGGCGTAGAATTCATGCGCCCGCTCGGCCTCAAAGCGCATCAACTCCACGAACTGAGGAGTATAAGTTCGCTGCAGCAGATCCTGTTCTGAATAGTTGTATTTCCTCAAATCCTCTTGGGGCAGATAGACCCGTGCCTGGTCCGCGTCTGCTCCGACATCGCGAAGGATGTTGGTCAACTGGAAAGCCATCCCGAGATTCACCGCATAATCCTGTGCGCGAGGCGAGGTCGCGCCAAAAACGTGCAGGCAGATGAGGCCAACAACGGACGCGACACGATAGCAGTAGAGAGACAGATGATCGAAGGTTTCATAACGGGTGGTCGTAAGATCCATCTCGACGCCCTTGATCAACTCCTCGAAGTAGGCCTGCGGGATCGAGAGGCGACGGACGTGTTCGGCCAAACTTCGTGTGGCCGGCAGGGACGGCATGCCATGATATGCGGCGACGAGTTCCTCGCGCCATCTCTGTAATTCCTGCTGAGGGTTGCTCCCCGGTGGCGGTTCATCGACCGCATTGTCGACCTCTTTGCAAAACGCATAGACCGTATACATCGCCTCGCGCCGTCGCCGAGGTAGAAACAAAAAGGAGTAATAAAAATTGCTCCCGCTATTCTTAGTGAGGGCGGTGCAGTACCGCTGAGCTTCAACGGGAGTCATGATCGGTTCGCGCGTTCCTTGCCGTGTGCCGGCGGGCTGAGGGCGATATCGCTGGCCAAATCAGGGTGGAAGAGGGAGGCTAGCTGCGCCACGCCATCCACGAGTCGAGGCCCTGGTCGACTAAAGTACGCGAGCGCGTTCACGATGGACACACGACCTGTCTGGACAGCAGGAATGGACTGCCACTCAGCGCTGGGCGCGAGCAGTTCCCACTCCTGCGTCGCCCGTTCCTTGGTGAACCCGCAGGGCATGATGACCAGAACGTCCGGGGCTGCTTCTGCGAGTTCTTCCCACGTCACGACGCGTGAGGGCTTCCCGCTGGTTCCCAGTGTGTCGATGCCGCCGGCTATCCTGACCATATCCGGCACCCAATGGCCTGCGCAATACAAAGGAGAGAGCCATTCGAGGCAAGCCACCCGCGGCCGTCTCTGAGCGGGATTCACCTGATGCTCGATCGCCGCCAGTCTCCGACGCAGATCAACCGTCAACCGCTGAGCGGTATCACGTCGTTCGACGGCTGAACCAATGCGTTCTATATCCACGAGCACGTCTTCGAGTGACTGCGGGTTCAGGGTCAGAACACGAGGCCGGGGAGAGAGCGAGTCGATCACACGATGCAACTGCGCCGGCGTGACGGCGCAGACATGACAGAGATCCTGGACAATAATGAGCTCGGGATGTGCCCCGGCAAGGGAAGGTTCTCTCAACCGGTACAAACTGCTCTGCCTGTCCAGGGCGGTTCGGACTTGAGCGTCAATCTCAGCGCTGGACAGGTGTGTGCTATCGACGAGAGGATCCACCATGACGGGAACGGATTGAACGCCGGGCGGGTAGTCGCACTCATGGCTGATGCCGACCAACCTATCGCTGAGGCCCAGAGCGGCCACAATCTCCGTCGCACCGGGAAGAAGAGAGCAAATTCGCATGACAAGCCTACCAATTTATTTCCACAGCCGCGAGACGAGTTCCGGGAGCTGAAGCTGGTCCAGCGACGAAACAATCGCGTCGGCTTCGTGAAGGTCGTCAATGTCGTGCGTGTTCGCAACCGCGAGAACCTTCATCCCGGCAGCATGTGCTCCCCGTATACCGGGAAGGGAATCCTCGATGACCAGGCAGCCTGCAGGAAGGAGCCTGCGGGTCGAATCGACGGTGTTCAAGCCGGACAGGGCTCGAAGAAACGGATCCGGTGACGGTTTCCCTTGTGTCACATCCTCCGCGCTTGTGATATGGCTGAATTGCTTGCGAAGGTTGGCCTGTTCGAGAATCAGTTCAATCTCATGTCTAAGCGCTCCTGAGGCAATCCCGAGTTCATAGTGGCGCGCTGCCTCACGAACGAGCTCGCGAACGCCCGGGAAAATCTTAAGTCTAGCGGGAAGACCGTGAAGGTAGGCCCGCGCTTTTTTCTTCATGAGATCATCAATCAGCCCGGGGGAGATCATTTGTCCATTCGCCGACAACGCGGCCATAAAGCATCCGCGGTCGTCGTAACCGAGGTAGTCTGCGTAGTATTGCCTTTCACTGAGTGAAATGCCTAACTCGGCGAGAACCTGTTGAAGGGCACCATAGTGCAGTGGCTCCGTATCCGCAATGACCCCGTCGAAATCAAAGATGATGGCCTCAAGTGTACTCATGTTCGCATTGCATCGGCGTACGTGAAGATGTTCGCCGAAGGCACGCATTATAGCATAGGGCACGGCGTGCTCCGTAGGCGGGAGTACGTTGAATAATGGAGAGAGCGAATGCAGAGAGTAAGAGAGGCTTGAATCGGCTATCGTTTGAACTTCAGATGCTTTTCGGCAACCCAACCCTTCAGACCATCGTCCGTTCGTACTGCGTAGATCCATGCTGCGTTCTGCAATTCACCGTCCATCACGGTCAAAGTGGCGCTGGTCGGAACGGTGGGTCCGGGAAGGGAACCTGCCGAGTCCAGGAAGAGCGTGATCGGTGCGCCTGGTCGAGATGGATCGGCCACGCCTGTCACTCGTTGTCCTTCTGCGAAGAGCGGGCCGGAGCGTTCCAGCGAAGGCGCCGCCGCTTGGTCCTGCGCAGGCGGAACCAGTGTGGCGGAAGGCGAGCCGACCTGTTCATTGGTGGATGCGGAGGGACCTGGAGTCGAAGGTACTTTGACCTGAGGCGCCCTCATGGGAGACACACTCTTGACCTCACTTTCCCCGGTGTACGGTTCAAGTGCGCGCATGACCATATCAGGATCCATGGCCACATAGGCCAGTGCGCCGAGCAGAAGCAGCAGGATTATCCACAGTACCGGACGTTTTTTAGACCGCTTGGGAGACTTCATGGACGGAGAAGGCTGCGGAGCGGCATCCTCCAGGTCCTCTTCGGTGAATTCCAAATCCGGTTCCGGTTGACGCGCGAAGATGAGATTCCAGTTCATGAACGGGCTCGCGAATGCTGGAACTCCTGCACCGGTGACCATGGCAGACCTCCTGTTCGGACTTGGCAAGGTGTGTCGAAAGTAATTAGCACTAAGGCAGAACGCTGTCAATTGTGTTTCAGAAATGCACAGTGACGATGAAGAGCTCAACACAATGACTGCGGTCCGCAGGACATCACTTGTGTGTCTCTGCTTCCGGATCGAAACACCGTCAATCCCTTACAGCCCAGCCGGTAGGCTAACAAGAAGGCGGACGCAATGTCGGCCTTGGTGGCGTGACGAGGAAGATTGATTGTCTTGGACACACCGCTGTCGCTGTATTGTTGAAATATCCCTTGCATGCGGACATGGTGTTCAGGGGACACGTCATGCGCCGTGACGAAAAGTCGCCGTAAATCGTGGGGAATCTGCTCCACATGCTGAATGGATTCACTTGCGGCAGCGACCTCCATGAGGCGCTTTGAATAAAGCCCCGCCTTTCTGAGGCGACGGACGAACTCGTGATGGATTGAGATCAGGCGTACATCCTCCATGACGGTGCGAACGAAGCCCACCCCGTATAGGGGTTCGATTCCCGGCGAACAGCCGGCGATGATACTGATGGTTCCCGTTGGGGCAACGGTGGTCACAGTCGCGTTGCGTCGGCGTTGTCCTTCGTGGGCAAGGCGGCTGTGAGCAAAGGCCGGAAATACGCCTCGGGTTGAGGCCAGGTGCGCAGAAGCTGCATGCGCTCGTTCTTGCACAAAACGCATGAGCTGTTCGGCGACTTTCAGCGCATCCTCGGACTGATACGGGATCCCGAGCTGAATCAACAAGTCGGCAAACCCCATGACTCCCAGCCCGATCTTTCTGGTGCTTTTTGTACGTGCCTCGATGGCCGGTAGCGGATAATGATTCATATCGATGACATCATCGAGGAATCGAACCGCGAGATCGATGGCTTTTGAGAGACGCGGGTAATCGATCGAGGGTCCAATCGGTGAACGGGTGATAAACCTTGCCAGGTTGAGTGAGCCGAGCGTGCAGGACTCATACGGCAGCAACGGTTGCTCCCCGCAAGGATTGGTAGCTTCGATCATGCCGAGCTTGGGGGTGGGGTTCGCGCGGTTGATGGTATCCAAGAACACCACTCCGGGCTCACCACTGTTCCAGGCAGCTTCGGCGATATGGTCCCAAACCCGTTGAGCGGATTCTCGCCGTACGATTTTCCGCGTATGGGGATTGATCAAGGCATAGGATTTTTTCTGTTGGAGCGCCTGCATGAACGAGTCCGTGACGCCGACCGACAAATTGAAGTTGGTCATGACCCTGGGGTCCTGTTTGAGCGTCACAAACTCGAGAATGTCAGGATGCTCGATGGACAGGATTCCCATATTGGCTCCGCGACGGGTTCCTCCCTGCTTGATCACCTCCGTGGCTGCATTGAAGATGCGCATGAACGAGACCGGTCCGGAAGCGACCCCGCTCGTCGAAGCGACTCGGTCGTTTGCGGGGCGGAGACGACTGAACGAGAAGCCTGTTCCTCCTCCGGATTGATGAATCAATGCCTGTTGCTTTACGGCATCGAAGATCGACTCCAGCGAGTCTTCTACGGGGAGCACGAAACAGGCTGAGAGTTGTTGGAGGTCCCGCCCGGCGTTCATGAGCGTTGGAGAGTTCGGTAGGAACTCTAACCGAGTCATGATTTCATAATATTTGTTTTCGGCGTCGCGCAATCGTGCGACCCGAGGATAGGCCCGCTCGGCCGCGGCGATATTGCGCGCCACACGTCTGAACAGTTGCAACGGGGTCTCCATCACACGTCCTTGATGGTTCCTCGCGAGATAGCGACGGCGCAACACGATGCGCGCATTCGATGACAAATCCGGTGTCCGGTCGAGGGTGATGGGCATCGTGGTTCAAACAGATCCGGTTGCTGGTGGAGTGCGTTGCTTGTTCCACTATTATACGGTAGAAACGGATGCACGACTACACCGTGACACTACCAGAGGAATGCATCGGGGCTTGCATCTTCGAACTTGCGCGATGCAGAATCGCAGTTCGCGTGCGTATCCTGTCATGAAATCATATCGAGAAGAACTCTGGTTCGAGATTGGAACCAGGCGTGCCTTTGTCAACATCACTCCACAGATCGAGGCCGTGCTTCGAAAGAGCCGTGTGCAAGAAGGGCTGTTATTGGTCAACGCGATGCATATCACAGCGAGTGTCTATATCAATGACGACGAGCCGGGGTTGCTGAAGGACTATGAAGACTTTCTGGAAAGGCTTGCACCACAGCAGGCGGACTACAGACATAACCAGACCGGCGAAGACAATGGAGATGCGCACATCAAGCGGCAGATCATGGGACGCGAAGTTGTCGTGGCAGTGACAAACGGGAAACTCGACTTCGGACCGTGGGAGCAGATTTTTTATGGGGAGTTCGATGGTAGACGTCGGAAGCGAGTGTTGGTGAAGATCATCGGCGAGTGATGCAGTCCTCTGATTTGATAACGTCGTTGCTGCTTGCCAGCATCCGGAAATTTTGGCAACATGAGGGGGCACGAGCAGTCAAGCGAACGTGCCACCTGCGTCGCTGAGTCAGGAGGAAATTGATGCTAAGTTGGACGCGGCCGGACCCACTCACCCGCGATCTTATTCATTTGATCAATGCACGGCGTCATGACCATGGCGACACAGACGCCGCGATCGATACACTGCAGGCGTTTATCGAGCAGGGTCGGGAGCAGGACCTGTTGACCGTGCTTGCGGCGCTCGATGAAGACATGGCGGAGTGGCTGTTCGATCTCGTGGCGGAAGCCGCTTGTTCCGTGATCATCGATGGCCCTGTCGACGAGAAGCCGGCGTATGCCGTGATGGCTGCTTTGGAACTTCCGCTCCAGGCGAATTTGACGCATCCATTAGGATTGAAGATCGATCCGGTTGCGACCGCTGATATACTGCATCGCAGTCTTCAAGTGCCTACGGGAGCGGTCGTACGCGTGGAACCTCGTCTCCTGACAGATGCAACCCTTGAAGTATTGACATTGCAGGGGTTGAACGAGCATTTGACCAGTATCGCCGATAGTCAACGCACACCTCCCATTGCCGCGCGACTGTATCCACCAGTGGAAAATACCGCATTTCTGATGTTTCAGCTCATCGGGATGCCTGATCCGGCCTTACCGGAATCGCTAGAGGATCATCAGCGCCGGGTGTTATTGGAGGGACTGGCGGAACAATGTTCGGAACTCGCCCTGGCCCCGGATATGTTGGAGGCGCCTGTCTATGCGTCTTATGCGTTATTTGATGCGCAGAATGCGGTGAGGCTGCATCGATTGGCTGACGAGACCGCTGCGGTCTGGCGTGATCTTGAGCCGCTGGTGCGCGCCAAGACCATCGTCCATCTCCATACCCAATGCGGAAATGGCGTCTATATGCCGGTGTGGACGGATCTATTTGATCCTGAGTTGCCGGAGGATCATGGGCCTGTATGGACCTCCCCCGACGTGTGGGTCTTTACTGCGGACCTACCGATCGAATGGCCCGGCGAAATGGTGACCAATCGTTTGCTGGCTGAAGGATGCACCCGTTTCGAAAACCACATCGTCGAGACACCGGACAATTAATCATGGCGCTGCTGAAGCCGGTGCAGACCCTGATCGACTCGACCCGATCCTAACTTCTCTTTTACACCCCATCATAGTTGTGCTGATTCGCCGCCGCAGGATTTTCGAGCAATCTCGATTTTTTGTGGTGGTTGACGTATCCTTCCTCTGGTACCTTTACCAATCGTGGAGTGACTTACCTGCTCGTGCCACGTTCATCGAGATTCGCCGCAACAATCCTGACCGGTATTCTTAGTCTGGTGGTACTGGGAGGGGTGTGGGCTGCGGTGGTGCTGCTGTTGCCTACGAATTACGATGGACCGGTTCTGATGACACCACAAGTGCTCTTCATTCCGGGTGGGCCGGCCCCTTCTCCGGATGTCCCCATGGTGAAGTCCGACTCTGAAGAGTCATCGACGCTTTGGCTGCCTCCGCCGGACCCTCTGCCCACGCCTCCACCGGCGGCGCAAGCGGGCCGAGCGGGTCCGTCTATTCCCGTAGGCCTTGAACTCAAATGCGAAGAGGAAATGAGTACGGCTTGTCCGGAAGGAGCGCTTGAGGAGCGCCGTCGTTGCATACAAGCCACGCTCAGGCAGCTTTCAGGGCCTTGTCAACAACGGGCGCGGGAACATTTGGTTCGAATGAAAGCAAATCTCCAGCAGATCCAGTCAGCGTGCGAACCCGATGCGCGGCGTTTCTGTCGGGATGTTCCTATCGGAGGTGGGGCGGTCGTACAGTGTCTCGAGACACATGCGCAGGAGGTGTCAGATCAATGCTTTCAGGTACTCCCTAGGAAGGGCCGTCTACTCAATTGAGAGAGATGAGTGTCAGCGTCGCTTGGCCTCGCGCAGATGAAAGTGCATTTTCACTCCTGCCACTTCGATCATATCCCCGTCCGACAATGAAGCCTGTCCCTTGACAGATATTCCATTGACCCGCACTACTTTTCCGCCATCCACCATGCTCAGCACATAGCCTTGTCCTAGGCGGCCGATAGTGGCGGCGGATTTCGGCGCGAACCATCCGGTCAACTTGATGGCGGCATCATCCTGCGTGCCGATCACGGACAGTTGTTTGGTCAGGGTATACTGCGGTTGGTCGGTTTTCCCAGACACGACTTCAACTGATCCTATGAGTGAAGGGGCCGTGGACTGCGCTGAGGACATCGATGTTGCGCAGACGATCGTATGATCCGCCTGGTGAGTCGAGGGAGGGGCACTTGGTATTCCGGAGAGAGCGACATCGTCGTGTCGATAAATGATGCGATAGGTGCCGATTCGAATGACATCCGCATCGCGAAGTTGTTTTCTTTCGATTTTGTGTTCATTGACAAACGTGCCGTTTGTACTCGTGAGGTCTTCTAAGAACCACACCTCTTGTATCTTCACGATCTTGGCATGATGACCTGAGACGGAGGGATCATCTAGCGCAAGGTCATTGCCAGATTTACGGCCAATCGTAAACGTCGGAGTCGTCATCTCGATTTCCTTGGTGATCCCCTTGGAGGATTTGACGATCAGGGTTGATGATCTTGTGTTGAGATCCGACATGCTTGATCCTCCTGTAGGTTGACCGGCAGCATCTCACGGAAAGAGCCGGCCTCGAATGCGTTGCCAGATCGTCGGATGGCTTCCAGGGAGCATCACAACGATCACCGTTGTATTGTCTTCGCCTCCCGCGGCATTGGAGAGGGCAACCAGTTCTTCGGACATGACCTGGGGATCGACCTTCTCCCCGAGTGAACGCAGGATGGCCGAGGGAGAGACCCCGCTGGTTAATCCATCCGAACACAGGAGAAGAAGATCGTTGCGTAGGAGCGGAACTTCCCCGAGTTCCACATCAATCGTGGCTGCCACCCCGACCGCCCGGGTCAACACATGCTTATGTCCGACATAGGCCGCTTCCCGCGTGTCTAACATGCCGCAGCGAACTTGCTCGGCGACTAGAGAATGATCGCTGGTGAGCGGATGCAGGCTCCCGTCCCGCATCAGATAGAGTCGACTGTCTCCGACGTGAGCAATCGACAGGATGGTGTCAGAGAGAAGTACTGAGACAACGGTCGTTCCCATTCCGGTGTAGTCCGGGGAACTCAATGCTTCTTGATAGATCGTTTGGTTCGCAAGCCGGACGGCGCTCGCAAGTCGATTGGTCCGTTCGGAAAACTCCGGCCGGTATACGCCTACGAGCGGCTGGGCCTGATTCTTAGCCGCCGCGGAGACATGGTAGCTGATGACCTCCACAGCACGAGCGCTGGCGATTTCGCCGGCACGATGGCCGCCCATCCCATCGCAGACAACGTATAGCCCGAGGTTCGGATCGGCACAGAAGCGATCTTCGTTATGGTCGCGTTTGAGGCCCGTATCCGATTTTGCCCCATATTGCGCGGGAAGAGATCGCATTCGAGATTACCGTGGCATGACCTGTGATAACTCACGCAGGTCCTGGGCCAGGTCTCCTGCGTGGCGGAAGCGATGCGCAATATCCTTTTGCAACGCGCGGTCCAAGATACTTTGGACGCGAGTGGGAAGGTCCCGTCGATACTTGATAAGCGGGGGATGGGGCGCCTTCACGATGCGCATGACCAGGGCAGGCATGTTTTCGGCATCAAAGGGCTTTTCGCCGGTCAACAATTCAAACAGGACAATGCCAAGAGAAAAGACGTCTGAGCGCCCATCGACACTCTTCCCGACTGCTTGTTCGGGCGACATGTAACGGGGCGTTCCGATGATCATGCTCGCCTGTGTCTTTGTGGTGCTGGCAACCTTCGCGATACCGAAATCCATGACTTTGACAACCCGGTGTTTCATGATCATGATATTGGCTGGTTTGATATCCCTGTGCACGACGCCTTGGCTGTGCGCATAGTCGAGGGCCTCGGCGACCGTGCCGGTGACTTGCAGCGCTTGTCTGGCAGGGAGAAGATTGGACTTCTGGCAATAATGGTTGAGGGTCGTACCCTCCAGATATTCCATGGCGATGTATGCGAGGCCCTCCTGCTCGCCTGCATCGTACACGGTGATGATATTGGGGTGTGAGAGCCGTCCCGTGGATTCGGCCTCTCGAAAAAATCGTTCTCGAAACTGTTTGACTTCATCCATATTGTCAAGTTCATCGAGCCGCATCGTCTTGATGGCGACGAAACGCTGAATCGTAGGGTCTTTGCCCAGATACACAACTCCCATGGCACCCCGACCGATTTCTTTCAAAATCTTGTACCGGCCGAGCACCGCAGGCGGCGCATTCCCGTTTCGTAATAGGACGGTTTCATCCCGCCTGGATTGGGGGACGGAATTATTCGTGGGTGGGATCGTTTCCGTCGCTGGCGCGGGAACCGATTCTTCGTCGCCCGACGGCGAAGCGCGTCGTCGGCGTGGCCTGGCCAACGCGCGAGTGAGGGCGTCTGCGTGACGTACCCATGCAATGGTCAGCCATGCCGTTGATCCAATCAAGGCGCCGGTGAAGAGCCAGTTATAGAGGGGTTGTGGGGGAAGGCCGAATACCGGGACTCCGTGCAAGTCATAGGCCTTGTGGCCCACGATGACCATCAAGAACGAGGCGGTTGGGTACAGAATGGCTCGGACGAAGGTCTGGCCCTTTCCCGTGTCATCCAGTTCATGATAGGCGCGGTGGGCGACCAACCAGACCATGAGCAGGCAGATACTATCTGCCAGTAGCCGCAGCGCCTGATCGGCACTCATTCCCAGTTTTGGCACCAGGGTATGAGTGAAGAGTGGAAGGGCAGCGAGTATCGGGCCGACCAGAACGGCCAGAATGATGACGATAATATATGGGCCGATCCAGCCCCAAGACGTGGTCATAGGAGAAGAGATGAGGGTCGTGTCTCAGTCTAGCCGAAGGCACGAAGGTGTCAACGAAACGAGCGAAAGCGACAAGGAGGAAAAGAGGCTGTAGCGGAGTCATGGCGGCTTCCTGAGGCATGCTGGACGACGGAGCCACTGTTTGTCATTCTGCAGATGCCGCCCTCCTGAGTGGATCGAGCAGTGTTTCCGGCACCTTGAGGTCACCACGTCCTCGGCCGACCGCAATGTCGGGTTTGGTGACGCCGTGAAAATCACTGCCACCTGTCACCAGGAGATCAAGACGCTTGGCGAGGTTCAAGTACTCCTCTGTTTGCCTCGGGCTATGGGTACTGTAATGTACCTCGATCCCTCCCAATCCGAAGGATTTGAGTTGTTCAACGAGACGACCTAGACCTTCGCCCGATTGCTTCACCCACGTAGGATGCGCCAGTACAGGAACCCCACCTGCCTCGCGGATCCACCCAACAGCCTCTTCTGGCGAGGGGAGCTCGCGTGGAACATGGGCCGGCCTTCCGTCGGCGAGATATCGGTCAAACGCTTCCTTTGCGGAGGTGACGACCCCCTTATTCATCAGGACGCGCGCAATATGAGGTCGGCCTACCGATTCAGTTCCCGCCAGTGTTTTGACCTCTTCGTACGTAAGGTCTATGCCCAATTCATTCAGTTTGCGAACGATCTGCGGGTTGCGCGTGTGACGGCTGTCCCGGAGTTTCACCATTCGTTGATTCAAGGTCTCATCTTTCCAATCCAAGAAATAGCCAAGCATGTGAAGCTCGCTTTCTCCGTGGCGCGAGCTGATTTCTACGCCTGGAATTACCTCGATCTGCAGGAGCGCTCCGGCTGCAATGGCCTCGGGAATTCCGTCGACAATGTCATGATCCGTAATGGCGAGCGCGCTCACTCCGGCCTCTTTTGCCAACGCCATGACCTCGGAGGTCGTGAAACTTCCGTCGGAATGGGTGGTATGGAGATGAAGATCAATGCGACTCATGGGCCCGGAGCGAATGGGGGAATTTTTGCGCAACGAGTTGAGCGGTGAAGACGGGGGCGCTGCCATGACTTCCGCGGTGCTCGCCCTCGTCATAATGAAGGACGCGCAATGGGGAGGTCAAACGAAGCAGTTCGTTGTGTGCCAAGCAGAACTCCCACCGCCGCGGATGACGATGGCGGAAGTAGTTGTCGATCAGAAAAGTTTCGTACACCAACACGCCTCCCGGCTTCAACGCTTCCATGATCGGCGCGAGAAGCGGTCGGAACAGGTAAAAGAAGACGAGGATCGTGTCGTAGCGCTCATGACCAAGGTCCGGCGGATCGTCCGATCGTTCCAGATCCAGAGTTCTCGTCTTGAGCTGAGAGAGATGACGGGCGCGGGCGGTTTCGTCTAGTTGGAACAATGCGTCGCCGTCCCGATCGATCGCTTCGACTTCCATGCCGTTTTCCAAGAGGTAGAGCGTATTCCTTCCGGTGCCGGCGGCCACATCGAGCGCCTTGCCTTTAGGAAGTCGGATGTACTGCTGCACAAGAAATGGAGCCGGCATAAGATCGACCGCTGGCCGCTGGCAGGCAGTCGGCCGGGTTCTTTCGAGACGGATTCCGACCGAGCCGGCAACCATAGGCAGAGGGGCATGCAACTTTCTCAACCAGATGCGGACCCGTTCAACTGGAAATTCGGTGAAGAGCATCGAGACCAATCGTTCCACAAGACTTTCCAGCAGATGGCAACTCTCTTTTGAAGCGAGCGACACGATATGTTCGGCCACTGTGGCGTAGTCCACCGTTTGGACCAGATTATCCGATTGTGCAGCCTGTTCCGTCGGGAGTTCGAGTTCCAGATCAACGGCCAGCATCTGAGGACGTTCCCGCTCCTCGGACGTGACGCCGCAATGTCCCTGGAACTCAAGGCGTTCGATGATGATGCGGCTCGACATGGCGGCATTGTCCCGAAGAGATTTCGTGGTGTCAAGGAAAGGGTTGCGATTCCGAGAATTCTCCCCAGGGGCTCTACAGTTGAGGAAGAGGGGATGATCACGTGGGTAGGCTGTGTCTGTTCGGCGTTGGATGGGGAGAGCTGCTCAATTCTCCGCCGATCCAGCGCATAACACGAGCAGATTGGCCACCCTGTCCTCCCTTCTTGACTCGACTTTCCGCCACCTCCTATAATTCAGCTCACGGTATACAAACTGCCTGATTCTGCGAGGAAAATGACCGAATTCACCCATTTCAATGAATCGGGTCGGGCGCGTATGGTCGATGTAGGTGGAAAGGCATCGACCGAAAGGATCGCCAAGGCTCAAGCCATTGTCTGGCTACAGGCCAAGACATTGGAAAGCATTCAGCGCGGCAAAATCGCCAAGGGTGATGTCCTTGCCGTGGCGCAGGTGGCTGCCGTCATGGGCGCCAAGAAGACCCCCGATCTCATTCCCATGTGTCATCCCATTGGGCTGACAAGCGTCGACGTTTCATTTAGAGAGGACCTCCAACCGGATGGACAAGGCCGATGTTCCATCCTGATCACGGCGACCGTGAAAACCACCGGGCAGACCGGTGTCGAAATGGAGGCCATGACGGCGGTGTCCGTGGCGGCCCTGACGATTTATGATATGTGCAAATCACTCGATCGCGGGATCAGTTTTGGTGATATTTATCTGGTCTCGAAATCAGGCGGAAATTCGGGGAGCTACTCCAGAGCATCGTGCACTGTATCCTCCGTTCCTGAGAAACGAGAGCGGGAAGATCTATGGTGACAATCCGATTGTTCGGTATGATCAAATCCCTGGCTGGGAATCGAAGTTCGCTCTCGGTCGAGATGCCCCATGGACGGTCTGTGCGCGACCTCGTTGGATTGTTGGATGCCGCCCATCCTCAAATCGGCGAATTGATTCATAAAAAGAAGGTGCTTGTTTCAGTCAATCAGGAGATCGCTCACGAGGATGTCAACGTTCGTGACGATGACGAAGTGGCGCTTCTGCCGCCCTTCGCAGGGGGAAATACCATGGGGTCGGCTAGCGACGCGCAGTTGGCGCGTGTGCAACGTGAAGACTTTTCGATCGATGAGGAAATCAACCGGGTTCGTGACCGATCTAAACGAATCGGCGGAATTGCGATTTTTCTCGGAACGGCCCGCGACAGATCGAAGGGGCGGGATGTCGATAGCATTACGTTCGAGCAGTATGAGGGAATGGCTCGGAAGAAGCTCCAAGAGATTCGCGAACGGGCGCTCAAAGATTTCGATATCATCGAGGCTCTCGTGCTCCATCGGTATGGAGAAATCGGCATCGGTGAAAATATCGTGTTGATCATCGTTGGGGCAGAGCATCGCGCAGAGGCCTTTCGCGCCTGCAAGTGGGCGATCGACGAATTGAAGCAGATCACGCCTATCTGGAAGCTCGAACACACCCCGGAAGGCGAAGTGTGGGTCGAAGAACATCCATGAGTGATCCTTCCTCCGGACGTACAGTACCTTCGCTCACCGACTCCCTTGGACGGCCGTTGCGGAGTCTGCGTCTGTCGGTGACTGATCGCTGCAACCTCCGCTGCAAATACTGCATGCCCGAGGACGAATATGCCTGGCTCCCACGTGAAACCATCCTGACCTTTGAAGAGATGGCGCTTCTCACGGATGTCTTTAGCGATCTTGGGGTCGATCGGATACGACTGACCGGAGGAGAACCGCTGCTTCGCCGGGATCTTCCCCGGTTTGTCCGAATGCTGGCCCAGAATCGCCGTATCGCCGACATCGCGCTGACCACTAACGGCGTGCTCATGGCCGATCAGGCGGAGGAACTCTACTATGCAGGTCTCCACCGGGTGACCGTGAGTCTGGATACGTTGCGCGCGGATCGCTTCCGCGCGCTGACCAAACGTGATCTGCATCATCACGTATTCGATGGAATCAAGGGGGTCGTGAAAGCGGGATTTTCTTCCCTCAAGTTCGACACGGTCATGATCAAAGGCTATAACGACGACGAATTACTGGATCTCATCGAATACGGAAAAACCGTCAATGCGGAGGTTCGTTTTATCGAGTACATGGATGTCGGCGGCGCCACCGAATGGTCCATGGATCAGGTGTTGTCCCGTGATGAAATGCTGGAAAGAGTTGGCCGGCATTATGGCCAGGTTTCGATGATCAGTGAAGGCAGTGCCGCACCTGCACAGCGATTCGCACTGCCGGACGGAACGACGTTCGGAATCATTCCCTCGACAACCACCCCCTTCTGTAGGACCTGCGATCGAAGCCGATTGACCGCCGATGGCATGTGGTACCTGTGTTTGTATGCCAAGGCAGGCTTGGATTTACGGGCACCGCTTCGGGCAGGTCAGTCACGCCAGGAAATTGCTGCCACGATCACCTCCGTATGGCAACAACGCGTGGATCGTGGCGCCGAAGAACGCAAGGCTCTGGAGCGTCTGGGGCTGCGCGAACAACGACTGATCGATATCAATCGGCTCCGTGAAGATCCCCACCTGGAGATGCACGCGCGAGGAGGATGACCTCCGCCGGCGCATCTCGACGCTGGTCCCTGCAAGTCGTTTCCGGAGTTGTATATGTTCACCTCGCATGTCTTCACCATTCTAAGTGTAGGCTTCATATTGGGGTTGCGGCACGCGTTCGATGCCGACCACCTCGCGGCAGTGTCAACAGTCCTGGCTGAACGACCGAGCCTCCGGGCATCGAGCGCGATCGGGTTATTTTGGGGATTGGGACACACCCTGGTCCTGCTGCTTATCGGAATGGTCGTGCTCACGTGGAATGTGGCGATTCCGCAATCGCTTGCCACTATGTTCGAGTTGGCGGTCGGTGCCATGTTGATCGCTTTGGGCGTTGGTCTCGCCCTGCGGATCCGTCGCGACCGCTGGCACGTGCATGCCCATGAACATGAAGGGACGGCACATGTGCATCTTCACCATCATGGCACTCACGGCAATCATTGCCACGTTCATTGGCTTCGAGAGGCCAGGCGCCCCTTTCTGATCGGTATGGTGCATGGCCTCGCGGGATCTGCGGCGTTGCTGCTGATGGTCGTGTCGACGGCCGCGACCTTTTTCGAAGGCGTGGGGTATATTCTCATCTTTGGCCTCGGTTTGATTGCGGGCATGATGGGAATTGGTGCGGCGATGAGTTTCCCCGTTATCTTTTCGTTTTCCTCTGGCCGTCGCGCATACCTG
The DNA here is from genome assembly GCA_040510255.1 of Nitrospiraceae bacterium. Classification (GTDB taxonomy): domain Bacteria; phylum Nitrospirota; class Nitrospiria; order Nitrospirales; family Nitrospiraceae; genus DASSBQ01. The sequence goes on from JBEVJJ010000143.1 coordinate 18,447, forward strand.
ACGTTCCAGGGTCTTGTGAGTGCCGGCAGCATCGGGTTTGGATTGTTGATGATGTGGAGAATCAGTCGAGGCGAACCGGTCTTTTAAGGACGATGTACGAAGAAGCGGTGATCAGGGGGTGGTGATTCTCGCAATGATCTATAGTGTCTACCGGTGCAGTCCTATCTATCCCTAGGCGAAAAGCTGCAATTCTCCGTGCGTGCCTGTGGGAGGTATGGTATTCTGCGCCTCTCGAAGAGAGGTCTCCGGATTCGAAGGTGTGTGTCAACCCATTGGGTAATATCGTGAAGATTCGGAGGTTGGGTTGTCATGGTACCGATCAAATGGTGACCAGCTTCGGAGGACCTCTCACATGCGGGACATCCAGCTGGTTGTTCAATGACACCAGCCTCCTTGATGTCGGCACGAAAGGATCCCGCCTCTTTTTCGAAGAGCAGAAGAGGATCGGGCTCGTTCTATTGACCCCTCTCCATGTCGACCATATGCGAGACCTGCCGACCTGGGTGGGCAGTTTGGTCAGCCACAGTGATATTCCGATCGTGGTGGCCGACATTCCCGCAGTCTTCAAAGGACTCGGCGCACATAGTTTTGACGGAGAGGGGTCGGAGAAGACTACGAGCTTTTCGCTAAATAGGTGTACACCACATGGCATGGTTTAAGAAAAACAAAACGCCTGAACCGGAAGGACAGAAGCGATCCAAGGTTGCGGAAGGCATGTGGCTCAAGTGCAATCATTGCCGGGAGATTGTGTATCGAAAGGAAGTGGACCGCAATAATAAGGTGTGTCCGAAATGCGAGTATCACTTTCCGATCTCCGTGGTTGAACGTATCAATCTCATTGTCGATCTGGGTTCCTTCAGGGAAT
>JBEVJJ010000144.1:0-3140 GCA_040510255.1 Nitrospiraceae bacterium
CAACCTACCCCGAAGTGCTCAGGACTTGACTGACGACCTTCTTGAATGGTCTGCGAGAGCTGAAATGCTGCTCTGCGGAGCCTGAGGCATTGTCATTCTACTGCGCACGTCGTGTCTCCTTCGCAATGGAGGCAGGGAGGGCTTGCTCTTCAATTGCGCGCATCGAACGAGCACCTGCTGAGCGTGCGCGTTGCTCTCAACAGAGGCAGCGGGGCTCGGTCACCAACTGCGGCCGTCGAGCGAGCACATAACATTCTGCTTGGTGGTCCGCATGTCGAGGTGCTGGCATCGGGCTGGTAACAAGGTCAAACTCCAGAAGTTTTCCTACCATCCCTAACTGAGAGTCTGAGGCGTTGTCCTTCTACTGCGCACGTTGGCCGAGGCCCTTCTGAGGGCGCGCGGTCCGTGCGCAAAAGAAGGATGACGCCTCACGCTCTCAATCTCCCACCTGTCCCAGCCCAAACAGCTCATTCATGATCTGATTTTTCCGCTCGGGGTCTTTCTCGAGCCGGAGCGACCTGGAGAAGTTTTCTGCGGCGCTTTCCCGCTTCCGAGACGAGGCGTAAATCCTCCCGATGCCATAATAGGCCCGGGCGTCCTCAGGGTTGGCCTTGACGGCCCGATTGAAAAAGTCCATCGCCTCCCAGAGGCGACCCTTGTCGAAGGACATCCACCCGAGCGCCGTATACGCGGAGGCGAAGTTGGAATTCACCCGGATCGCTTCACGGTATTCCTTCAGCGCCAAATCGGCACGCCCGCGGCCCTCGTACAGGCCACCCAAGGCGAAATGCAGTTCGGCATCTTCGGGATTCAACTTGATGGCCTCTTTGTATGCCTGCACAGCTGGTTCCAGCTTTCCTTGCTCAGCCAGAGCGGACGCAAGGTTGGCGTGGGCGATCGCATCGCCGGGATTCAGTTTGATCACTTCACGATATTGCGGAATCGCCATTTCCAGACGTCCTTGCTCCTGATAGGCCACGCCGAGATTCGTTCGGGCCGGCGCAAATGCGGGATCCAGCCGGACGGTTTCCTTGTACTCCTTGATCGCCATCTCCGGGTGTTCGGCCCGTTCATGGATCTGGGCCAGGAAATAATGCGGATGAGCCGCTTGTGGATCTAATTTCGCCGCCGCCTTATAGGCCTCGATGGACTGCTCCGATTGCCCCGCTTGAGCCAGGAATAGCCCCATGATCAGATGCGCATTCGCCTTCTCGGGATGACGCTCGCGGATTGCCTCGACCCAGGTCTTGACCTGATCGATGTCCTCGGCTTCCTCCAGCGCTTTTCCGTGTAGTTGCCATGCAGCGGCGAACTGACCCCGAATGAGGTGGATCACATTACATGCGAAATACGGTCGGCTGTTTCGTTCTTCGCTTCGTTCAACGGCAAGACGCCACGCAGCGGCTTCGCGAAAGGCCGTCTCCCACTCACCGGCCAAGAATGCCCCCTCGATCTTCGGTTCATATTCATTCATGTGGAACGTGACTCCGTCGGGTGCTCACATGCCGAACCGGGGATGGGCCCCAGAGAGATAGACGCGAGAGGTGCGACGATTGCGCTCATCCGAATCAGGATGACGATGTCCCAAACTGACACGAGGTCATGAGCCGCCGTCATCAGATCTCATCGGGTCAAGGCATCATGAACATGCGGCGGAGTGGCGTCGATACGATCGCCAAGAATCGGATACCGCTCGGCAAGTTTTTGCTTCATCAACCAGGCAACGGTGCGATAAGACCAGTGTCCTTTCACGCCCGACCTCAAACGGGCGATGTACTCAGCTTCCGCATAATCCATCTTAAACAGACATCGCACATAAAATCCAAAGGGGATGGCATAGAGCGCGGCTTCCTGACTGGTCTTGCGCAGTTGCTCGATGTCGCCTTTGACGAAATCCATGGCTTCACGATAGTCGCGTTCGACGCCGGCCTGCGCCAGTGCGGCAGGAACATCATAGCCATGGGCCGTGGTGAAGTTCTGTTGAATCTGTTGGCAGCGCCGGTGACGATGCATATCCCGCCACCCGCCGATATCCATCAGCACATCGAACACAAACACATAGCCGCTCCGGAACTCCTTGATCAGCTCGTCATGGGGTCCCCGTTTTCTGAGGGCGACTTCGATCGTGCCTTGTTTCTGCTTCTCGGTCCAGTCTTGAACGACCGCCAGCAGCTTCCTGTAAGGCGCCTGAGTCACCCGATACAGCAAGGTCGTGACGACTTCGTCCAACGGGTGGTGCGGTTCGACCAGATCAACGCCCGGTTCCTCTCCTGGAATTCCACCCTGGTCGAGACCGGAGCCCTTCAGCACATCCTTGGCGTGACGCGAGAGATCAGTGTAAACCTCTGCCTGGTACGCACTCGTCTTGGCATGGCGCGCGAGCGTCGGGGCCAGCGGTTCCGTTAGGCCGGCGCCTTGACCCGCAAGCTCACCCCACACGTTCACGGGGGCCCGCTGGCAGGCTTCCTTCAGCTCTTCCCCGATAGACCGCAATTCGGAGAGTTGAGAGGAGAGCAACCTGGTGATCTGCTTCTCGAGGGTTCTGATGCTGACGACTTGACCGACGTTGGTACGCGCCGCCAATGGTAGCAGATACCGGGTGACGTCGAACGCCCTAGCCGCAATGGTACGGTCGTAGGCCGTTTCTGTCATGTCCGAAGGGCGAGGTTCGCGTTCAGCGAGATGGCGGGTCAACGGTTCGTGAAGCGACTGGTACACCGCCGAGAGACTTCGCAGGATGCCCTGGTAGGTTCCTTCCGTCTCGGATCCTCGAATGGAATCCGGCACGAACCAATTGCTGGAGGCGAAATTTTGATATCGGCTGGATTTCGCCTGGCCGTCCCACAGTGGTTCATCTTCGAGCCTGATCGCCCCGAGTTCCGAAATCTGTTCGAAGCACACGATGACGTGTCCGAGATCTGCAATCGAGGCATGGCCATAGTCAAAATAGAACTGTTCCCAGAATTTCTCCGACGAGTGTCCATGCACCCACCTGATGCTGTCTTCGATGGAATCGGCGGAACGGCTGTAGCGGGCGAGCGCATAGGCGGATTTCTCCGGCGGCATCGGGGCCACGGTAATGACCCGGCGAGCATGACGATCGGAACTCACGGGGACACCTGACGCGAAGGAACATGTAA
>JBEVJJ010000145.1:0-7333 GCA_040510255.1 Nitrospiraceae bacterium
CCATCCCGCGGTCCGCGCAGATCTTCGTCAACGCGCTCGTCAACGTCGTCTTCCCATGGTCCACGTGCCCGATCGTCCCAATATTCACATGCGGCTTCCGCCGCTCAAATTTCGCCTTCGCCATACGTCACTCCTTCGATGAATAGCCGAATGATTTATCCTGGCGCACGTCCCGCAGGAGTTACCTCTTCACGCTCCAGAGACCGACTGATGCATGGAGCCCACGACGCGAATCGAACGCGTGACCTCGTCCTTACCAAGGACGTGCTCTGCCAACTGAGCTACGTGGGCGCCCTCTGTTGAGCGTTGATCGTGACGCGATTCTTCACCCCAGAACTCCGCGGCGACGTACGCGAATCGTTTGGCACCGTCATGTGCGTCGCACTCTTCATAAAGAGCGACTGACGAACCCATTGACCAGCCAACGACCCACAATCCGCACGCACTGTCTTCACTGTGCTCATGGTTTTCACGAGTAGCTTGGAGCGGGCGATGGGATTTGAACCCACGACAGCCAGCTTGGAAGGCTGGAACTCTACCACTGAGCTACGCCCGCCCACACGCAACCAATTGCCCTCTCCCTACCACTGTGTCGCGCGGCCACGGGCGGCCGCAATTGTCCTCGCACGATTCATGATTGGGGAAGCGCCCATCCAAACCATCGACTTCGTCACACAACCTCTTTAACCAATTTAATGCCCAAAAGCTTGGTATGGTGGGCAGGCAAGGGTTCGAACCTTGGAAGCCATAAGGCAGCAGATTTACAGTCTGCCCCCTTTGTCCACTTGGGTACCTGCCCGTCCGACCTTTCATTCAGAAAATAGGATCAACCCTGCAGGCAAATCGAACACATCAGCGGCTGCATTCTCTTCTCGAGAATGAAAATACATTCCGCCATGCGCAGCTCCCTTCGGGAAACTGATGGTGGATTGCTGAAGAAAATGAAGATTGGCCTGGAATCGAAAGCATCCGATTCTATTAGCGAAGTTGCCCAATGTCAAGAGGGTATCCGCAAGAAAAGCCTTCTCAACCCTGAGGAAGATTAGCCGACCCCACGCATGGTGCAAGCGACAGCTGGCTTCTTTCCATGACCTGTGCCGATCGGTGAATGCGATCGGGGCTGCTGCCCAACACGTGCTGCATGATGATCGTCACCTCGGGGGAAGAAATACGAGATATCGGGGCCAAATACCGCTTTTGTGTGACCACTTTCTCTGCAGGATCTTGTGGTTCATAGTAACCTCGCAATTCCGCCCCCGCGTCCGCCAACCGAAGGCGTTCGGTCCACTCATCCGTCCTATTCGAGGGGGAGACCGGAGATCTCTGCCTGGAACGCGTCATTTCGAGTTGAGTCCATACGGCCCACCCGACAAAAACTGCCCATGTCTCATTCAATGCTTCCCAAGACTCCACCTGATCCAGAAATCGCTCTTCGACATGGCCTTTTTTCTGCGGGATCGGGGTAATCCACACGTGTTCGTACCGACAGCGTTGCTGCTCACGAGCGAATGCGATGAGCGCATCCTTCGGTTCGGAAGAATCCTCCTGTGACGATTTGATCGTGAGATAGTCCATGAACGCGTGAAATAGTTCATGATACAGCGTTTGAAGATCGTTGTTGGTCACGTCACGCAGCGACCGCAATGCCCCTCCTGCTGAATTGAACGAGAGAGCCCGATTCAGCACCATACGGTGATCGGCCGGGTGATATTCCGCCGCAAATGTCCGTAGATCATCAAACTCAAAGCGGACAAAACCGGCCGGAACCACCTCGATGAATTTCGTCGGCAGCTTCAAGGCTTTCGCATCCGTGATGAGCTTGTGCCAGATGGATTGCATGCCATGAATATCCTTGGCGGGAGTCGCGAAAGCGAATCCCGGCAGGATGAGATCACCAAGGCGCCAGATCACCATACAAAAAATGGCCAATCGCATGACTTGAGCATGATGCATTATTTTCGAAAGACTATCGTAGAGAGGTGTTTAGTGGTCCCCGTCAAAACCCCAATCATACGCGCGTCCTTCCTCGACTAAAGCCAACGTCTCGAAGAGGCGCCCAGGGACGGGATCGAGAAAGCGGGTGGGTCTCGCCAGCACCATGCCCGAGCTCTTGTCGAATACATTGATGGGATAGGTCAGGTATAAATGTCGTTTGGCTCTTGTCACGGCAACATAAAACAGGCGGCGTTCCTCTTCCAATTCCTCGTCTGTGGTGAACGAATACAGGGAGGGGAACTTCCCATCAAGGGCCCAAATCACAAAGACGCATTGCCATTCCAATCCTTTGGCTGAATGAATGGTCGAAAGGACCAATTGTTCATCATCTCGATCGGGTGCGTTTACATCCTCCACCGTCCCATTCGGCGGTTCAAGGGCCAAATCGGTCAGAAACTCTCCCAACTCGTGATAGTTTTCTGCCATGGTATGGAGATGCTCCAGGTCCCGAATACGCTTGGGATAGTCGTCATGCTGATCCTTGAGAATCGGTACGTAGTATTCATATATCCGATCAACCAGATTCGCAGGACTTCGATCGTCGGGGCTTGCCACATGTTCCAGGACAGCGGCCATCTCCTTGAGGGCTGCGCCCGACCTTCCACTGCCCGACCGCAGGACGTCGAACGGTTGATCCGCCTTCAGTAACCCCGCGAGAAGATCCTGCGCCTTTTTCGGTCCCACGCCCTCAACCAACATCAAGATCCGATGCCAGCTCACCGCATCCTGAGGATTATGAATGACCCGCAAGTAAGCCAGGAGGTCCTTCACGTGAGCAGCCTCGATGAACCTAATTCCACCTCGCTTCACAAACGGCAATCCCCTGCGGGACAATTCGATTTCTAAATCGAATGAGTGGAAGCTGGACCGAAATAGCACGGCCATTGCATCAAGCGGAATCCCTTCTTCCCGAAATTCCAAGATTTTCTGAGCGACGAATCGGGATTGAGCATTTTCCCCGGCTGCTTCAACGACGGCCGGAAGCGGGCCATCCAACTTTCGCGTAAATAAATGCTTCGTGTACTTCTCGGCGGCAGCCTGAATGATCTCGTTGGCCAGATTGAGAATCGGCTGGGTGCTCCGGTAGTTCTCCTCCAACTTATAGATGACGGCACCTGGGAACAGCGTCGGGAATTCCATGATGTTGCGAAACGTCGCCCCGCGAAACGCATAGATCGATTGCGAGTCGTCTCCGACCACCATGACGTTGTCGTGGGTCGCCGCCAACTTTCGAATCAGTTCGGCCTGGAGCCGATTCGTATCCTGATATTCATCGACCAGGATGTATCGATACTGTTGTGTCACACTTCGTTGGGTTGTCTCATCCTTCGAAAGCAGGTCGCGCAGCCGTACCAAGAGATCATCGTAGTCCAGAAGTTGTCGTTGACGTTTTGACGATTCATAGGTCCGCCTGAGCCTCTCCAGATCGTCCAGATGATCGGCGAAGTGCGGAAATTCCTCCAGAACGATTTCATCGAGGGAACGAAGGGTATTCACGCACTTACTAAATATTTCTGCAATGGTGCCCTTCCTGGGAAAGCGCTTGTCTTTTTCGTTCAACCCTGATTGTGACCGAGTCAATGCGATCAAATCCTCGGCATCCCCGCGGTCTAGAATCGTAAACCCCGGCTCAACGCCGACGGACCGCCCATACCTCCGGAGGAGTGTATTGCCCACAGAATGAAAGGTCCCTCCCGCCACACGATCGCTTTGCGTCCCAATGAGGAACCCTGCGCGCTGGATCATTTCCTGTGCGGCTTTTCGTGTGAACGTCAAGAGAAGAATGTGCGCGGGATCGATTCCGGAATCGATCAAGTAGGCCACGCGATACACCAATGTTCGCGTTTTTCCACTTCCCGCCCCCGCAATGACCAGGGAGGGGCCCTCACCAGCCGTCACCGCAGCCAATTGCTGCGCATTGAGGGCTGCCGCATAGTCCAGTGATAGCTTACGCGGTGCAGCATCCGCCGGCGTCCGTTTCAAAATGTAGGACTTGACTTCTCGATTCATCACAATGCTGTATGAGTGCTGATTGAGACGCGGTCTATAACATACCGCTACACCGCTTTCAACAAAAGTAGGTGGCCCATCGCGGTACGCGGTACGGTACTTGGAGCGGCAAGATGACTTGTATATAATGCCGTCACAGACCATGACAAACCCCCAATCTGCCACCAGCGTGCCTCTTCAGAATCTTGCCGAGTTGATGCTTTCCGTGGCTGGCGAATCGGTGAGCTTGGTGAAACGTACCGCTCCCGATCGCGCCATGAAACTCAAGCGTCAGGAGGAATGGAAAATCTATCTTGAATTTCTCAAGATTCTATTCAACCTCGCCGACCGGGTGTCTGTCCTCCACGTGCCGATTAAGGATCAGCCGCAATTCATGGACGGCCTTGAAGATCACATCACGTCACAGTTGAAGCACGTGCTGCAACCGGCTTTCGAATCAGGCTCGGACCAAATGGAAATCGTCATGACCGTCTGTACTGCCGTGGCGGAAAGCCGCCGGATCTATGAACCCTATCGGTTCCTCGTCACCGAGGACAGCCCGGCGAAGAACGACATGCTGAAAGACTTTGGGCGTAGAATCGCCGAACTGGCTGGGGCCCCAGGGAATGCTCAAATGGCTGCCGCGGCCTCCCTCTGTGTCGGTGCGGCTATTCCAGCCATCCAGGGTATTCTCGATGGCCGTGCCCTGCCGGACACGTCTGTCGGAAAGCCCTCCCAGTCTTGTCCGAATAGCACTCAACCGTCCATGCAAGGCGCAACGGGTACCGACATCAAGCTGATAAGCGTCATGTCGACTGTGACCGGCGAAGAAATCGAGACACGATGGGGGCTGCATCCTCGATTTCGGCAGGATCTCACACCCGACGAGACGCAGCGACTCACCAAGTTGATGAATAGGGTAGCGAAAATCCTAGGGGAACGGTATGCTGCAGTGGCTTTTTCCGATGAGTGGACGTCCTGGCACCGAGCCGGCCATGCGTAGAGACTCCGATTTCCTCGGCCACGGTCAGAACTCTTCAGGCTTGCTCTCAATCAACATCAGTCTCTTGGAGGTGCAGTGCAAGAACCGCAACTAATCTATCCCGGTACCGAACAGCTTCCACGAAGTCTCCATCGTCTTGCAGAACTCGCTCACAACTTGTGGTGGAGTTGGACTCCAGTCGCACGATCTCTCTTCGAAACCATCGATCCCACGCTCTGGTTTCTGACGCACCACAATCCCGTCAAGCTTCTCTCTGATGTCAAACCGGAACGGTTGGCGAGGTTGGGCCAAGACCCCTCCTTTGTTCGTCAGTACTCGGCTGTGCTCCGGTCGTTTGACGTCTATATGACCGACACCAAAGCATGGTTCGCCACCCAGTACCCTGCATTGGTAAAATCACAGATAGCATATTTTTCTGCCGAGTTCGGTTTCCATATTTCGATCCCAATCTATAGCGGCGGATTGGGCATTCTTGCCGGAGACCACTGTAAAGAGGCAAGTGACTTGGGCATCCCTCTCGTGGGATTGGGGTTCATGTATCCTCAAGGCTATTTCAAGCAACGAGTCACTGCCGAGGGATGGCAGGAGGCGGCGTACGCGGCATTCAATCGCCAGGAATCGCCGATTCATCAAGCGATTTCGCCGTCAGGGGCACCGTGCTCGATCAAAGTGGAAATCGGAAATAGGCAGGTCGCCGTGTTGGTCTGGCAGGTTCGGGCAGGACGCATGTCTCTGTATCTCATTGACACTGATGTTCACGAAAACAGCCCCGAAGACAGAGCACTTTCAGCGCGACTGTACGGTGGAGATCAAGAGATGCGACTCTGCCAGGAAATTTTGCTGGGCATCGGCGGCGTGCGGGTTCTCCGAGCGATGGGGATCGACCCCGCAGTCTGGCATTCCAATGAAGGTCATTCCGCATTTCTCACTCTGGAGCGACTACGGGAGTACGTACAGGCAGGTCACACTCACGCGGAGGCAAACGAACTGGTCAGACAGAGTACGGTCTTTACGACACATACACCCGTCCCGGCCGGTCATGACGTATTTCCGCATCATCTCATGGACAAGTATTTTCAGAATTATTGGGAGCAATTGGGGTTGTCACGGGACGAGTTCTTACGCCTCGGCGAAACGCCTGAATCCAAAAGCCAGGGGTTCAATATGACAGCACTGGCCATGCGTTTGTCGGCCCATCTGAATGGGGTCAGTCGCGAACACGGCCGCGTTTCAAGGCGCATGTGGCAACACCTCTGGCCCGGCTTGTCTGAGGAATTGGTGCCAATTCGGAGTCTTACGAATGGAATCCATGCCCCGACATGGATTGCGGCCGAACTCAACTCTCTTTTCAGTAAGTATTTGAGTCCCGAGTGGGCCGAACGTGTTGACGATTCCGCCATCTGGCAACGAGTCGCAGACGTTCCTGATGCAGAGCTCTGGGCAGTGCGTCAGGCCCTCAAGAGGAAACTGATGGGATTCATTCGTCAGCGGGCGAGAGCGGGATGGATTCATGGGCATCTTCAGAGTTCACAAGTCCTCTCCAGAGGCACATTGCTCGATCCTGAAGCTCTGACGATCGGGTTCGCAAGACGGTTTGCGACGTACAAGCGTGCCACACTGCTATTCAAAGATCTGGACCGGCTCAAGCGCTTGCTGCATAACCACTGGCGCCCCGTGCAGATCATCTTTGCCGGGAAGGCTCATCCGGCAGACGAGCCGGGCCGTTATTTTATTCATGAAGTCCTCAGTATCTGCAATGACCATGCGCTCGGCGGTCGAATCGCTTTCCTTGAGGATTACGACATGCATATGGCGAAATATCTTGTGCAGGGCGTGGATGTGTGGCTCAACACCCCGCGTGCGCCCCTCGAGGCCAGCGGGACCAGCGGACAAAAGGCCGCGCTCAACGGAGTGCTCAATTTCAGCGTTCTCGATGGATGGTGGCAAGAGGGATATAACGGCGCCAATGGATGGGCGATTCAACCGTTGCCTGACGGCGCAGATCCCCAAGCTCAAGATGTACATGATGGCGAACAGCTGTATCGCCTTCTCGAACAGGAAATCGTGCCGCTGTATTATCAGCGTGATCTTGACGGCGTCTCACGAGGCTGGGTACAAATTGTGAAGGAAAGCATCAAGACGATTGCTCCCAGGTTCTGTACCAAACGCATGGTCAAACAGTATGTGGACTTCATGTATGCTCCGGCCACCACCCGCACACCAAGCGCGTGGTAACGTACCGTTGGTCCTTCCGCTCCACCTATCTATTTTCCTCCTCGTCTTCATTTCCGTCATGACCTTCGTCCCATGCACTACAGCGGATGGAGAGGTCGTCGCTGCTCCACA
>JBEVJJ010000146.1:0-6416 GCA_040510255.1 Nitrospiraceae bacterium
CTATTTTGTGTCCACGGTGGGAATTACCGAAGAGATCATCAGCCGGTACGTGGCTCGACAAGGGCAGGAAGACGCGGGACAAGCGCAGCTTGAATTCTGAGAGAACCCCGCCTGTAAAGGCGGGGGAATCTATATGTGCACAAGAGTTCGCTCTTCGATGACCACGGCCAGATGAGATCCCTTCCGGTTGACCCGGCGCGCTGTCGCGCCACTTTCGAAACGAACGTGTCTCTCCGGATCGACTACTTGCCAAGACTTATGAAAAAAAACGATTCCCCGCCATGGCAAATCGAGTATCAGTGAAGAGGGTGCAAATTGCAGACCGCTTTGTTGTGTGCATCCTCGCGTCGCATTGTTGAATCCTTCAAGGACAGCACGTACAACCCCGCAATCGACGGGACTTTTTCGATATTGGGCCGATGGTTCAATAGGCATCTGCAGGGCAGACACCAGGCCAGCGGAAGACAGGATGTCTACCCTTGAGACAATTCATCCGCGACCGGTCGTAGTCGATCATCCGGACTCGAGAGGTGGCGCATAGTTCGTGTGATTGCGGAGAAGGCCCTGAAGGCACTTTCCTTGCAAACTTGATCACGGGCAATGGCCTCGTCTTAATGCTGCGAGGTCTTTGGTTCAGCCATCAATCAGCTCCTTTTCGTGCCGTTCACGATATGAGTGTGCTTGTCCTCTTAATGCAGTTTTTTAGTTGAATACATGTCGGAAGACCGCCTCACAATTTCCGCGCCGATTCATAGCAGGCGGGTCGCCGGTCTACCGGTCCGGCGGTCGCTTTTCGAGCCAGGCCGCAATTGTTGGCGAATCGAAACCGCGAATCGCGCGGCATTTCTCGTGGACGGCGAAGCCTATTTCCGCGCATTTCGAGAAGCGGCCCTCAAGGCCCAGCGATCGATTGTTATTCTCGGTTGGGATTTTGATACTCGCATACGGATGCTGATTGATCGGGAGTCGGACGGGTTCCCTGACGAACTGGGGGAATTCCTGCACGCCCTGCTTCTCCGACGTAAACGATTGCAGATCCATGTTCTCACATGGGATTTTCATGTCATCTATCTGGGCGAGCGACAATGGTGGTTGCCTTCACATTTGCTCGTACATCGGCGTCTCCATTTCAAGAAGGATGGTGCTCACCCCGTGGGCGCGTCTCATCACCAGAAGGTCGTGGTGGTGGACGATGCCGTGGCCTTCGTCGGTGGACTGGACTTCGCACAGTGCCGGTGGGATTCGCGCTCCCATCGCGGTCAACATCCCGGTCGACGCCTGTTGTCGACTGATGCGCCATGCAGGCCCTTTCATGACGTGCAAATGGCCGTAGACGGGGAGGCAGCCCGCACGCTCGGTAGATTGGCTCGGGAGCGATGGCGACGGACAACCGGGTATGCAATCACGAAAGCCAAGGATCATGAAGGTGATCAGTGGCCGTCCTCAGTGGAACCAGACGTTGAGAACGTTGACATCGCTATTGCGCGAACAGAACCGGAGTTCAGCGACAGGCCGGAAGTGCGAGAAATCGAACACTTGTTGACGGACATGCTCCAGGTGGCGAGGCAATGGATCTACATCGAAACGCAATATTTCACTTCTGACACGCTCGCTGAGGTGATGGCGAGCCGTCTGCAAGACCCAGACGGACCCGAGATCGTGCTGATCCTGCATCCCAACAGTGACGGATGGCTCGAGCAACATACCATGGATGTGCTGCGGGGACGAATACTCAAGCGGTTGAGGGCGATGGATCGCTTCCATCGGCTGGGGCTGTACTATCCGGCTCTGCCTGATTTGAACGGGCAATGCATCAGCATGCATAGCAAGGTCTGCATCGTCGATCACGAGTATGTCCGGATCGGATCCGCCAACATGAGTAACCGTTCGATGGGATTCGATACCGAGTGTGATCTGGCGTTGGAAGCAAACGGGGACCCCGAGGTCCAACAACGCCTGGCCCGATTCCGGAATGGTTTACTGGCTGAACATCTCGATGTGTCTGTCGATCGTGTACGGGATATGATCGAGGAGCAGGGCTCCATCATTGGCGCCATTGAAGGGCTTCGCGGCAGCGGTCGTTCGCTGGAAATCTTCGATGGTCAAATTCCCGCCGAAGTGGATGAATGGGTGCCTGATGCCGAGTTCGTCGATCCGCCCCGTCCCTATGAAAGGCAGTTGGTCCCCAGAGAGTACGGGCCATCCACGCTTCGGCAGATCATACTCGGGACGTCGCTTCTTCTCGCAGTCTTGGCCCTGGCAGCCGCCTGGCGCTGGTCGCCGTTGGGGACGTGGATCGAAATCCCGCGGCTGCTGGCTTCTATTCAAGTGTTCGATCGGAGTCCAGCGGCCCCATTCATCACCATCGCAGGCTTCTTGATCGGTGGTCTGCTCGTTGCTCCCGTCACGGTGTTGATTACGGTGACCGTGCTGGCCTTCGGACCAATGCAGGGCTTCCTCTACTCGTTTGCCGGCATGACACTCAGCGCGATCCTGACGTTCTACGTAGGAAGATGGTTCGGCCAAAGTCTGGTCGACCGGTTTTCCTTACGGTTGCGGCGCTTGAGTATCCGTCTGGCTGAAAAGGGAGTGTTGGCCGTCGTGGCCGTCAGGGTGGTTCCCGTCGCTCCGTTCACGATCGTGAACATGGTTGCTGGCGCGACGCGGATCCGTTTGAAGGATTTTGTGGCAGGGACCGTGATCGGGGAACTGCCGGGGCTGATCGCGCTGTCGATTTTTGTCGATCAAATCACGCAAACCATCGAAAGCCCGGGACCGGCGAGCTATGCGGTTCTGGCCGTGACCGCGGCGGCGATTCTAGCCATCGTCTGGATCCTCCGGCAATGGCTGGCAAAGCGGACAAGAATCGGGAGTGGCGTAAATGCGTCTCGTGATGTCGACATATAATGTGCATCGCTGTATTGGAACGGACGGACGTTATGACCCCGCCCGGATCGTCGGGGTGTTGAGGGAACTGGATGCCGACGTGATTGCCCTGCAGGAGGTGGACTCACCGGCGCATCACGGCCTAGAGGTGCTGGAGGACATGGCGAAGGAACTGAAGCTGATCCCGATTGCAGGCCCGACGCTCGTCGAACGCAAATCCCACTACGGCAACGCCATACTGACCAAGTGTGCCCCCACGTCAGTGCGCTTGGTGGATCTCAGTCAGCATGGCCGCGAGCCCAGGGGAGCCATCGATCTCGATATTCAATGTGAGCGAGAGCATCTTCAAGTCGTGGCCGTGCATTTAGGCCTCAAGCCTTCGGAACGACGCATTCAAGTCGAGAAGCTCCTCAAGCATTTCGGTACGAAACACTGTATCCTCATGGGAGATCTGAACGAATGGTTCCTCTGGGGACGGCCGCTGAGATGGATCAAGGCGATGTTCGGTCATGCCCCATCCCCACGGACATTTCCTTCCCGTCTGCCTGTCCTGGCTCTAGATAGAATCTGGGTGCGTCCGCCTGGCACTCTGGTGGACATGACGGTGCACAAGACCCCTCTCTCCCTCAAGGCATCCGATCACCTTCCGCTCAAGGCTACGATCGAGCTGTAATCACGACCAATCGGAGAAAAATAGCCGATAGCGCTGCCTGGCCTTTGCTAGAAGCCATACGCTGTCAGCTCTTCATATTTCCTATTCCGGTCGACCGGCGGCTGCCGGGACTTTTGTCTGAGCCATCCGTTCATCCACCGCCTTCCAATCGATATTCGAGAAGAAGGCGTCGATGTAATGCCCGCGTTCAGAGGGCTTATAGTCGAGAATGAACGCATGTTCCCAGGCATCCATGACGAGTATTGGCAGAAAACCGGCCACATTTCCGGTCTCATGCAAGGTGATCCAATGATTCGTCAGCAGTCCGTTCTGGGGATTGAGATAACAAATCGCCCATCCCACTCCTCGCATTTTCCCCACCCCCGTAAAATCGACTTTCCAGGTTTCGAATGACCCGAAACTGTCTTCCGCTGTCTTCCGAAAGAGCGAGGTCGCCGTCGGGTGTCCTTGACCGCGGCTCTTAAGATTTTCGAAGTAATATTCGTGCAGTACCATCCCGTTGAACTCGAACCCCAACCGGCGTTTCAGTTCTGAATAGGCCGGCATCTCTTCCTGATCGACCTTCCCATCCTTCAAAAAGTCCCGGATGTGTTCCGTGAGGGTGTTGGTCTCCTTCACATATCCTTCGTACAGTTTGAAGTGGGTCTGCATGGTCTTGTCGGAAATGCCGTTGAGATCATGGAGGTTATAGGAGCGAACACGATAGGATGAAGTCGTCATCGTTGAATACATGTGGTGTCTCCTTTGAGTTACAGGTTCGTGTCTATTGCAGGCGCACGGTGCGACGAATAAAGAGCACCACGTCTGTGCGCGCCGCCGAGGTCCACGACGCGAAAAATAATGAGCGTCACGTTTGTGGACGCCCGCGAGTGGTGAGCGGGCAGTGTCCCGTGAGCCGGCAGTGTCTTGTGAGCATTCGTGCGCAGACTGCAGACTTGAGGCGACGAGTTCTTCGTCGCGAGCCTCACGATTCCTACAGATGAGCGCGCATGCCATGCTCTACTAGCAGGTCGCGGACTTCGGTGTCCGAAGGCGCCTCGAAGTCCTCATACCATTGTCCGACTCCAAGAAACTCGTGCGGTGTCTGAACGCAGACCATTTCATCGGCAGCGACCATCAAACGGTCACAAACTTCGATCGGGGAGACCGGGACAGCGACCACCACTTTCGCCGGTTCACGCTGGCGGGTGGCTATCACCGCTGTCCGCATGGTGGCCCCCGTTGCAAGACCGCCATCGACGATGATGACGGTCTTGCCATACACCGGTATGGGCAAATGTCCATCCCGATACAAACTCTCCCGTCGGTTCAATTCGATTTGCTCCAATGCCTTGACGCGGATAAGGTCGGTCTCCGGGATAGATAAGGCCTGCACAACTTCTCGATTGACCACCGATACCTCCCCTGTGGCGATGGCGCCCATCGCTAATTCTTCATGGCCTGGCGCCCCCAGCTTGCGGATCACCAGGACATCCATGGGTGCATGGAACATCTGAGCAATCTCAAACCCGACCGGCACGCCGCCGCGTGGAATTGCCAGCACAACAATATCCGAGCGGCCCCTATACTCGGACAAGAGCCGCTCCCCCAAGATGGCTCCTGCCTCGCGCCGATTCTTGAAGAGACGATCCATGTTTCTCACCGTGCCAGCCGCATAACCTGGGTGGTCGTTGTTCCGTACCTGGGCCGATCATGAACGAACCGGAGATGAAACCCTCGAAAATCTCGGCGCACCAACACACGTGCCACATGCGGCATGACGAGAAAAAGGCACAGTGCGGATACCACGACCAGGGGCATCAATGCGATCCATAAAGAGGGACTCGTCCTCAACAACTCGGGAAAAAGAAAGACGAGTCCTACATTGATGGTGAAATGGAGGATGATGAAACTTCCCGCTGTACGCCAGAATATGGCCCATCCGATCTTTAGGGATTCCATATAAGTCGGTGGTTCTATGCGCATGATCCCTCCATTCCTTACGGGGGCGGAATCGGATGTGGTGCGGGTGATGGATTGGGCAACGGCGGTACCGGAGACGGCAAGGGAGGATCAGGCTTGGGTTCAGTTGGTTTGGGAACGGGATCCGTGGGGCCGGGACCCGGCTTGGGCGCCGCAATCGGATCGGAAACGGAACCGGCAAGCGAGCCATGCAGTCCTATGGCCACAAACCACGCCAGTCCAATCAAACCACCGATTACTCGTCTCATCTCGTTCTCATCCCGACAGAGAAATATGGACCGTATGAACGAAATCGTTTCCCTCTGGTTACACCTCGGCTCCCTCCATCTCGCGACAGAGGTCGGCGCAATGCCGGCATTCCTTTGCACAGTCTCCGCACAGCGCATGGTGTGGAGCGTGAGCTTCACACGTTTCGGCGCAGGAGTCACAGACCTCGGCGCAGAGACGACAGCACGATTCCGCAAAGGGAGAATTCCGGCTCATCAGCGCGGCGGACAACAGGCAAACGTCGGCGCAATCGCGGCAGAGACGGATGCACCGCGCCATCAGGCTCTCCATATCTCCTTGTCCATGTCCCCCCATCCCGATCATGTCATTGCTGCAGGTATTGCAAATCTCGGAACAGGAAAAGCATGCGTCGATGCAGTCTTGGTAGGCTGTATGACCGTGCGACATGGAATGACTCCTTTGTTCGGAATGGTAGGGAGTAGTCTCTGCGCTCAGAACCTATGGTCTCGTTATTCATCGAATTCCGCGGGATGCATAAGATCGGCAGCAAGTAAGTGGTCGGAGGCCATGACGATATAAGCAGCCTCGACGAAGTTATCGGCAATAAGATCCGGCCATCGCATGTCAGTCATGTTCCACTCGGTCTCTTTTCCCGTGGTCAGGAGCA
>JBEVJJ010000147.1:0-6454 GCA_040510255.1 Nitrospiraceae bacterium
AGTCCGTATTTGAAAAGCTTCGTCGTGGCGCGGGTGAATCCGGTGCGCTTTCGCCCCAAGGATGCCGAGCCTCTGGCATTTGAAGAAGCGATCGAGCGCATGACCAAGGCCGCGATGAAGTTTAATCCGGACAAGATCAAGATGGATGATGTGGCCCGATCGGGAGGCGCGCCGGAGGAGAGCGAGTAAAGCGTCTGGGGCGATGGTCCACGGGACCTCAAGGTAGGCTTCCTCGTGTAAATGTAGGTATTTGTTACGCATCCTCAGTCGTCTGTAGACTCGCGTGGAATGGCGCGCTACACTGGCCCACCCAGCTTCTACGTAGCCGAAGCAACATCGCTATCGCCGAGGTCTTCTCCCGGGCAGGTCGACATGGCTCACACAAAGACGTGGATAGCGTTGATTCTCTGGCTTCTGATCCTGTCGTCGATGCCCTATGCCCAGCCTGTGCTGGACTATCAAAGTCGAGGTGATCGCCATGAAGGGGTCAAACCCAAGCCGGTCTCAGGCTACGACATTGAAGTCATCTCCGTCCTCGCGGATTACAAGGATTCCACCAATCAGGTTCCTGATCCACTCCGCGTGAGGTTCTACCTCAAGGGCCAGACCGCTGTGAACCTCACGGTCCGTGAGCAGGACTACCGGCTCTACTATTGGATGGACAAGGTCAAGCCCGTGCGGGGGTGGGAGGCGGGTGCTGAGAACGAATTTGCGTGGCCGACGGAAACCGTGCTGAAACAGTTGGACGCCAAACTGAATATGTATGACCTTGGTGTTCTGATCCGCCTGGGCAAAGATACCCCACAGTCGGTGGAAGATGTAGCCCCGGCGATCCTGTATCATTCACATCCCCCGGAGACAGTGCATGCGTATCTCTTCACGATGAAAACCAATGGTGATACGCGCCTCTCCTGCTCGGTCTATCGAGAGGGGGAAGCAGCCACGATGATGACGCAGGCATTTCGCCGCATACCGGGCGGCCGGCCGTTCACCGTGCGATGGGATGCACAGGGGGCAAAAGAGGCCGGCTATACCCTGGTCTGTAAGGGCTATTTCCTCGATACCAATCAACCCGTGCAACAGACCGTCCGGTTCTTTCACAAGCCCGCGATCAAGTAGCCGGTGACGGTTCACGATCATTGCCGATGAGCGATATCTTCGTCAGCTATTCGAGCAAAGATCGCCCGTGGGTCGAACAATTCGCAAAAACGCTGGGAACGTATGGCTGGTCTGTCTGGTGGGACCGCAACATCCCGACAGGCGAATCGTTTCATGCGGTGATCAGACAGGAACTCAGAGCCGCGAAGTGTGCGATTGTCGTCTGGTCCGAGCATTCCGTCGATTCCGAGTGGGTCCAAGCGGAAGCCGATGAGGCCAAGAAGCAAGCGAAATATCTTCCTGTCAGAATTGATGAGAGTGAAATCCCGCTGGGGTTTACTCAGCGGACGTTTCAATCCCTTATCGGTTGGGAAGCGGACACCGAGCATCCTGGATTCTCCCAACTGCTCAAAGACATTGAACGCCTCGTTAAGAATCCACTACAAAGAACTGAAGTCGTCTCCAGGTCCTGGTGGAAGCGGGTTCATCCCCTCTGGCTCGTGAGCATCCCAACCGTCGTCGCGGCGGTGATCGTGAGTGGCCTCATGATGTGGTCAATACCGACTCGCATTCAAGTCGAATTGACGACTGAACGTGTCGATTTTGCAGTAGACGCTTCGGTGTCACAAGATCATGCGATGTTAGGTCCCCTCACTGCGCGTGCAGTAGGTATTGAGAAGTTCGCGACCATTTCTCTTGAACCGGAGAGCATGGAAATCGCCGATCCTGCCCAATATGAGATGGACAAGGATGATTTTCCAGCCACTGCCTGGAAACAAGTGTGCTCGCCATGTTCCCGGATCACAATGGCCGCCAAGGACGGTATGAGACACCCGCGGGTCTCTATCGAGGGACCAAACCGGAATGGTCTACCCGCAATCCGTCTTGATCCCATCGCGGTGTCCCATGGATCGCATGTCACGCTCGAAACCCGTGGTGGAAAGGCATCTGGGCTCACAATAAAGGTGGAAGGACAGCAAAACATTACCTTGCCGGTTCGCGAGCCGGTGAAATTGACGGCACAACATGCGGAAGTCCGTGGCCTCGCAAAAGCCCCGTTTCAGGATCAGGCAGAGCTTACCTACCGATTCCGATTGCCTGAACGGGCGGCCTGGATCGAAGTCGTCACACAAGCTAGCGGGTTGGTGATCTCGCCAACCTTCAGCGCCGATCAATCGGGGAGTCCCGTTTTCAGGGGTATCGGAACGGCATCGTTGGACTTTACGCGGCAAGCTCGTTTCGGTGAACGAGCCGACACCTCCGCTGGAGAACGAGTCAGCGCATTGACCGCCAACGGCCGGATTACTTTTCCAGGTTATCCTCATCTGGGAACTATCTCTCTCAGCAAGGACGAGGCCATTGGGTTAGAGCAACTCGATCGGTTCACGATCCAAGAGGTTACTCTAGCGGCTGATGATGGCATGCAGGTGATAGGCGAAGGCATGGTCAAACAGATCCGCACCAAGACGGGACAAATTCCGATTCAGTACCGGCTGACGGCCTTCGACGCCCTCTGGCACAATGCGCGACTGGCTGTTCTGTTTACCATAGTTGCCGCAGTATTCTCGGCCAGCCTTGGAGCCTATCGGCTCTGGAAGGAGTTCAAGCGGTGATGGTTCGAACCGCTGTTGTGACATGTCTGCTGTTGGCCCTTGGAATGGAACTCATACACGCCGCAGTGACAGGGACGCCGGATATCACGGCCTTGCGGGCTGGGGTGGTCAGGATTACCGCTTTACCACCCGGAGAAACTCCAAAGGTCGGTACTGGCTTCATTGTCAGGTTAGAGAAGGATGTGGCCTTTGTTGTGACAGCCGCTCATGTCGTAAGTGGCGATGAGCAACCCAAGGTGCAGTTCTTTGCGCAACCCGATGTACATATTCAGGCTACTGTGAAACATTCAGAAGGCAGGGATGAAGTGACGGGGCTAGCCTTGCTGGTAGTCCGAGGAAGAGACAACCTTCCTTCTGGACTCACTGCGCTCACGCTAGCTTCAGCTTTGCGCCTGTCAGGAAATGAGGAAATCATCGTAATCGGACATCCGCGTGGCGCAGGCGATTGGGCAATCCTGAAAGGAGGCATTGCTTCACGGCAGGGTCGATACGTGACCGTTGATGCCAATATCGACGAAGGCAACTCGGGAGGACCGATCATTCACAACGGAGAAGTGGTTGGGCTTGTCGGTGGTGTGACTCGCTATGGGCGTGGAGTGACTGCCGGCAGTGTGCGAGAGTACCTAGAAGGACACGGAATCAATACCCAGGAAGCTTCGCCGTCGACTGTAGCCAAGGTCCAACCAACACCCAGCATTCCGGCCAGACCTGAGAGGCCTGAAGCCGTACAGGACCGCGAGATCACCGGAAAAGACGGCGCGCCGATGGTGTTGATTCCGGCCGGGGAATTCAGGATGGGCTCGCCGGATGGGGAAGGGAAAAAAGACGAGCATCCCCGTCACAGCGTTGCGCTCAGCGCCTTTTCTCTGGACAAGTATGAAGTGACCAATAAGCGATTCGAGCAATTTGTTCGCGACACGGGCTACCGGACTACTGCTGAACAAGAAGGCAAAGCACATGCGTTCACATCGGACGGCGAGTGGAAGGAGGTCAGCGGCGCGAATTGGCGGAAACCTAAAGGCGGCGAGACGGTGTTCGTCTCCAACCGACAGGAGCACCCTGTCATTTCGGTGTCCTGGGAGGACGCGGTCTCGTACTGCCGTTGGGCAGGCAAGCGGCTGCCGACCGAGGCCGAATGGGAATATGCAGCGCGAGCAGGTACAGAAACAAAATACTGGTGGGGAGATGGAAGCCCGGGGTCACGGCGAGTGGCCAACATTGCCGATGAATCCGCGAAGCGACAATACTCGCACTGGTCCATCATGACCGGATATGACGATGGTTACGTCCGCTCCGGTGGGTTCCTATGAAGCGAATCGATTTGGGCTTCACGATATGATCGGCAATGTCTGGGAGTGGACAGCCGATTGGTACGACTCCTATGCGAAAAGTCCACAGCGGAATCCGACAGGACCTTCGAGCGGAACCTCCAGAGTGATTCGCGGCGGGTCCTGGACCAATAAACCGGGGAATGTGCGTTCCGTGAAACGGGAAGGTCTCACACCTACGGCTCGGTACGACAACAATGGATTCCGCTGTGCCCGGGACGCTCCGCGATAATCTGTACCCTTGAACCCTATTTCCTTTTCTCCGAGGTCTTGCCGTTCTTGGCTTTTCCCATTCGAGTCGTTCTCTCTTTCCGAACCGCAAGTCTTGCTGGCAGTCATGTCCATGTGTTGTTGCAAGGTCAGCCCTAATCCAGTTTCCAAGCGGACTAGTAACTTGCTCCCATTATGGGATCATGCTACAGTGCTTCCGTGCGCATCATCGCGAAGCGAACCTTGCGCGCCTTTTGGGAACATCGCCCGCAGGCGAAAGGTCCACTGGAAGCATGGCATCAGGAGGTGGAGCGAGCCGATTGGGCAACCCCTTCGGAGATCAATGCTCAATTTCGGTCGGCCAGCGTGCTTGAGGGCAATCGAGTGGTCTTCAATATAGGCGGTAATAAGTACCGATTGGTTGTGAAGATCAACTACCCGTATCGCATCGTGTATATCCGCTTCGTAGGCACGCACAAGGACGACGATAGAATCGATGCCAAGACCGTCTAAGCGGGTGGGGGAGTGATGAGGATTCATCCAATCAAGTCAGAACAGGATTATGAGAAGGCGCTAAGGCGCATCGAACACCTGATGGACTCGAACGCGGGGACGAAGGCTGGGGATGAGCTGGATATCTTGAGCGCGCTTGTCGTGTCCTATGAGGCGATGCATCACCCCATTTTCCCGCCTGACCCCGTCGAAGCGATCAAATTTCGGATGGATCAACTCGGGATGACTCGTAAGGATCTTGAAGCGGTCATCGGAGGCCGAGGTCGTATCTCGGAAATCCTCTCCAGAAAACGCCCGTTATCGCTGGAAATGATCCGACGCCTCCACCGGACCCTCAACATTCCACTGGAAAGCCTCATTGGCACGGCTGCGTAGCCAAAACATATGTGTTCGCGCTGAGGAAAAAGGGAACCGCCTCGGCCGTCTGTAGCCATCTGCTGTAGATTCGTTCTTCACGGTTGGGGTAGGCTGAGGGTTGACAGGTGTCACTCGGATTGCGCCCTGACTTCATTCACAAAATTCCTTTGTTTGTTCCATAGCAGAACATGCTCTGTATGGGTACGTCAGGAGAAAAGCACCATTCGCTTTTCCTCGATCCCCCTTGGCTGTGGATTGCGGTCTTCTTTCTTCTGTTGCTGCTTCTCTTGGGAATTCTGCTTCCCGGTTCGCTCCGGGCCCAGGACATTGCGCAGGTCAAGAAAGGCGTGGTGAAGATCACGGCACAGGTGGAGAGCAAGTCCAGGGTCGGATCGGGAGTCATCGTGAAACTGGACAACGATCATGCCTACATTGTGACGGCGTCGCATGTCGTTGAAGGGGATCAACATCCAAACGTGATGTTCTTCACCGAGCCGCACCGGCCATTCAAGGCTCGCGTGCTCGGTCTGGAGGGAGGCGACCCGAGAGGACTGGCGGCGCTGTTGGTCGAAGGACGCCTTCCAGACGGTCTGGCGGCGCTGACGCTCGACCAGACGGCATCTGTGAATGGCGGAGAGCCGGTGACGTTGATCGGGTTTCCGCGCGTAGAAGGGACCCTGTGGACCGTAACGACGGGCACCATTTCAGGACGCAAAGGCAGCGCGCTCTCGTTTGCCGGCATTGCGGATGAGGGCAACTCCGGCGGGCCGGTGCTGGTCCAGGGTAAGGTGGTGGGTATCGTGACCGAGGTCGGTCAGAAGTTCAACTACGCCGCCCCGGCCGTGGTGGCGCGCTTTGCCTTGGATGGATGGGGCGTGCGGCTCTCGGAAGACATCGGGCAACGGCCTGCCGACATCGTGCCGGAGGAACCGGAACCGGTTGCCACCCAACCAACGGCGCGAGCGCTGTTGTCCGGAAAGTACCAGGGTCTCGGCTTTAGCGAGATGGGGGGAATGATCGCTTTCCAGGCGACCTATCAGCAAAGCGGCGAGACCGTCAACGGTTCCTATTCCAACAACCTCGGAGATTCCGGACCGCTGCAGGGCCGGGTGCAGGGCAACACCTTCGAGGGGCGAGCAGTGTCGCAAGTCTTCCAGGGCGTGTTTTGTGACTTCGTCTCGGAGGTCGGCGGAGACGGAAAAACGATCCAAGGCTTTCTCACCTGCAACAACGGCAACTCCGGCTACTTCGCACTAGAACGGCAATAGCAGCACATGGCCCCGCACATGTGGACGCAGGTCGAGCATCCCTCCATACCACGGACGATTTTCGTCA
>JBEVJJ010000148.1:0-4283 GCA_040510255.1 Nitrospiraceae bacterium
AGGCGACCAACCCCGCAAAGCAGCTGACGCTGTCCCCTCCCTCGATCCGCCCATCTCTGATCGACATTACGCAATTCGTAATGTCGTCTGCCTGAGTTACAATGGCGTGATAAAGTCCATCTAACATGCAAGACCCATTAAATAATCTCCAATACGTCTGCTCAACCCGTGACGCAGGAAAAGGTTTCTCGGGCGGACGGCTCCGCGCTCCTCCTCCGGGCGAGCGCTGATCTAAGGCGATAGGCCCTGGTTGACCACGCCGGGACCCACCTGACACCACCATTCCGCCAGTCGGCCGATATCAACAACCGTCCTAACTAGGTTGGACATCATCCCGACTGGTAACGCAGCCAAGCCAAGCTTCCCATCATCTCCGCAGTAATCCTGCGACCGCGCCAGTAGAGATTGCTGGCGTCATCCCCTGAAGGTTCAGCAATTGGGCATGGCTGATAAGCCTCCGTCTCGCTCAATATTCGCGCAAGGTAGGTGGAACGCCCAGCGACCAGGAATACGCTTGGCAGCGTAACGAATTCGGTGGTCACAGCGCTTAGACCGCGCGCAACGGGCCGTGTCCCTCAACCCGCTGCGCGCGCCCAAGCGGCGAAGCGAGCGCAGCTTATGCCTGACGAAGGAAAAGTCTATGTCGCCGCTCGGGGTTCTTCGCGTTGTCGCTTGTTTCATATGATGTGCTACAGTCCTGTGGTGGGGCCGACGGGGAACTAGGGGCATGCGAAAACCACCGACGGAACGGCAGCTGGCCATCGCGCGTCGTCGTCTAGAAGGCCACTCACCCTCAAAGATTGCTACCGAGTTTGCGGCGAGTATCGATACGGTGCGAGAGGCCGTTAGGCGGGTGCAGGACTATGAGAGAGGGCGAGCTATCCTCCGCGAGGATCCGGCGAGCATAGAAGCTTTCCATTTAATCGGGTGGCTCCCTTTGCGCGCCCGAAGCACTCTCGTAAACATGGGGATCAGCCGCGTAACTGATCTAGCGGGCGTTTCAATGATGGAGATGCTGACGTGGCCTTACATTGGCCACAGGTCCGCAACCCTACTTCTGCAACTTCGCGACGAATATCCCGAGGCCAGCGCCAAGTTGATTAGGCAGGCGAGCGGGACTGACTGAAATGTTTCTGCGTTGATTGTCCGAATTTGCGCCGCGTAGTCGGGTTTGCGCCAGGGTGGTGACGCAAACTGATCGCCAGGAAGGCCACTGATGTCGTTGCACTCGGGTAGCAAACGGACCAAAGCGCGGCTAGCCTTGCCGACATCAGGAGCGTTCAGGGCCGAATCAAAGCATTGAGCGAAGAGATTGATCAGAACCTTGCCTCGTTGGATCAGCAAGAGCGGCTGATTCCTATTCTCTTGATGCAGGACTCTCGACGGAAAAGGCCGAGGCACAGGTTCGAAAGACTAAGACGGACCTGCAAACACTGCGATACCATCTCAGTCTTTTGACCGCTTGAAACGGTTTATGGGCGCTTGGGCCTCAGAGTATCGGCTGCCTCGAGGGCATTTCGGATCGCATCGTCAGCGACATGCCAAGCCCCAACGGCATGCCGCGGTAAATCAGTGCTGCCCACTCTCACGCGGATTTCAATCGGCCACAATGGGCCGCCAGTGTCGGTGGCAATGACGTCAACACCATCCGCATACTGGCGGTGCGAGCGTCGCGGCGCGCGCTCCAACCGAAGCAGTTCTTTTATCTGCTCATGACGTTGATCTAACTCACGCGCTCAATCCGGTTGAGGGCCGCTGTTCTTCCGCTCGATGGGCACTCGTCCGACCAACCGCCGCGACTCCCACACTTCAATCCCATTTGCTTTGTTGGTTGCCGTTCTCGCTATTTCCGCCGCCCTGATCAGCGCAGCAGCATCGTCAGCACATTCGAAGCGCATCGGCACGCCGGTGAGTTGATGTGTGTGAGTGGTGAAGTAGAGACGATACACTGGCATAACTGGCACTTCGCCCGATCGCCGATCGGCCTACAGTAATCCCACCAGCGCAATAAACACGACGATCAAACCTACGATCCAGGCGAGATAGGCGAGGGACTGCATCGCGGAGCCACTAGCTCGGCCAACCAGCAACCCTCTGGGGTTGGCCTCGGGAACCCAATCATTAATTTGAGCCATCGGAGATGAACGCCAGATGAACGGGGGCCGGACGGACTCCGAATCGGAGCAATAATTCACGAGCGCGTGCAACCCCGTCTCAAAAAGCGACACATGCTTGATAAGCGGAGGAACGGAAATTCGATGCGCAGTTTTATCTACGCTGGCTTGATGGCCGAGGGCAGCATGCGTTAATCAAGGTTTCGAGGTTAGTCTCGGTGCTTGCTCTTCCTCGGGACGAGCCTCCCCAAGGGCAGCTGGCCATGCGGAGGCATTAGGTAGGCAAAAGTGGTGGCGACGCATTGGCATCGAGAGGGCCTGCGTTGCCATACGTCGCCACCGATACGGCGGTCGCTTCGGGGGCGATCCGTCGTGAGTTTGGTCTGTCGTGGGTAAATTCGGATCGATGGCGAAAGTTCCGGAGGCGCCTCGATTCCAATGGTAAACATTCAAAACCCGCGAACGATGTCCATCAGAGCGTCAAGAGTGTAGGGTTTTTGAGGGACCGTCACCCCTGCGGCAGATCTGAGGAACGGACGGGCAATCCGGATGTCACGACGATACGCGTGGACGGCCGATGGACGGGCACCAACGTGGCAAGAGTCAGGCGATTTATAGCGCCTGGCATGTTGAAGTCGGTGACGACCACGTTCACTTCGCCCACCTCTTCCAGCGGGCCACAACCGACACGGGCGGCCAATACGGAGAACGATACCGATACACCCTCGTGGCAGTGGACGAAGCGCTCATTCTGTGGTCGCTGGAAAATGCCCCGACCGAAGTCGGGTGCATTCCGATTTCGGCGGCACCTGTAAACTGCACTGGCTCTCGCGCGGCGAGAAGACTTCGGGGGCGCTCATTTGGATATCAACCTTGCCGGGCTGGATGACTATCCAGTCGCCGCCATCCTAGAGCGGGTCTTCGTTCCCCAGCGCCGAATTGGTCAAACTGGCCATCGTGGTCGCTGCGACGCTCGCGTCGCCCGGCAGGTGAGCGGTGACGACCGGGGCCGAACCGAACGGGTCGGACACCTTCGCCGTGATTTCGTCGTCCTCGCTCCCGACGACCCAAACCAGATCGCCCAGTTCGAGCTGCTTGGCGGCGACCGAGATCTGTTCCCCTGCCTGCTGGGGCACGCCGTTCAATCGGAGATATCCGCTGCCCGGGGCGGCGTTGAGATCCACGAAGGTGAAGCTCAGCGTATCACCGTTCGCGTCCGACCAGTCGATCAGGTCGGTCAGGTGCACCTGGTCGCCCATGTGACGCGCCGTGCCGGAATTATCGGCCACGGTCAGTTCGGGCAGCGCATTCGACGGCTGCCAGTCGTGCGGTTTGTAGACCCAGACATCGCCGGCTCTGCTATCATTGACGCCGATGAAGATGTCTTGTTCGACGACATACTTCCATTTCCCGAAGACGCCAACCGTGTTGGTGTCAGGCGATTCGTTCGCGAAGCCGGGATGCAGCGGCGTCAAGGTCCAACCGGCGGTCGAAACCTGATCCGGCGGATTCAAAGCCCAGACTTCGCCGTCACCCTTCCACAGAACGAAGACGCCGCGTTTCGGATCGTAGTCCATGCCGTAATCGGCGAGACGTTCGAAATTGAACAGCCCGCTGGGATCGTCCGGAACGAAGCCGATATTCTTGTTGTCAGCGCCCGCATGGTTTAGGTCCCACATGACGAACTTGTATTTCGTCGTGCGGAGATAGACGTTGAGGTCGGTGTCGATCGCGCCGGCGCCGTCGCCGGTGAAAGCCTCAAAATAACGGCCGACCTTCTGGAAGGTATCCTTCGACGGATCGTTGATGTCGTTGACGGTGTATTTCCAAAGGTCCGTGCGGCCGAAATAGATCACATCCTTGCCATTCTCCTGGGCATAGGCGGTGGTGCCGTTGACCAGGTTGCCCTTGAAGCCGGACGCGCCGAGATTGTCGCGGTTCTCCCACATCGCGCCACCGATGACGTCGGGAAACTCGCCGGGATTGGCCTGCGAACCTGTGGTTCCACCGACCTTGTCGGCGTCGCCTTTCTCGGGGTCCCAGAAATAGGGTCCGGTCAGCGTGTTGTCGGTGCGCACGAGTGCGCTGCCGGTATCGAAAGCGGCGCCGCCCAGGATCATGAAGCGATCGACGATCGGCAGGTATTCCGAGTTGTCGTAGGTATGCGAC
>JBEVJJ010000149.1:0-11464 GCA_040510255.1 Nitrospiraceae bacterium
CGTTGGTCCATCGAAGAAACGTGGGTTACACTAGCCTTTTATATTGCCGATCGGTTTCAATTCCGCCACCTTTTTTGCAATTCCCGCACGCTCCACCGTGTCTACCACGTCGGAAATATTCTTGTACGCGAACCCGGCTTCTTCCGCCAATCCGGACAGTGAGACTGCCTTCACGATGATGCCGCGCCGTTCCATTTGCCGCTGAAGATCTTCGCCTCGAATGGATCGTTTGGCCTGTCCGCGTGACATGGTCCGACCCGAGCCGTGCATTGTCGACGCAAACGTCTCCTGCCCCGCCCGATCCGTTCCGACCAACAGATATGAGCCGGTTTCCATCGATCCGCCGCAGATGACAGGCTGGCCGATGCCGCGGTAACAGGAAGGAAGGTCCTGGTGTCCCGGTCCGAATGCACGGGTGGCGCCTTTCCGGTGGACCACGAGGTCCCCCTCCGGATACCGTTCGACCTTGGCAATGTTATGCGCGACGTCATACACCAGTTCCATACCGAGGGCTTCCGCCGATTGACCGAAGACGGACTCAAATGCCCTTCGTATTTGGTGGGTGATGACCTGCCGGTTGGCGAAGGCGCTGTTGGCTGCACAATTCATGGCCGCAAAGTACTGTTGACCTTCGGGAGATTGGAATGGCGCGCAGGCGAGTTGCTGATCCTTCACCGCGATCCCGTGACGTCTCATGGCTTTTTCGAAGATCTTGAGGTAGTCGCTCGCGACCTGATGGCCGAACCCTCGTGATCCGCAATGAACCATGACGACGATCTGAGAACGGCCATGAATGCCCATGGCGGCGGCGGCCTCCGGATCGAAAAGGCGATCGTCCTCCACCACTTGGACTTCGAGGTAGTGGTTGCCGGATCCCAATGTCCCAAGTTGATTGATCCCCCTGGTGACGGCATGGTCACTGACGGTGGAAGGATCGGCAGAGGCGATTCGTCCCCGCTCTTCGATTCGTTCGAGATCGCCATGCCAACCGTACCCGCGGTCAATGCACCAGTGCGCCCCCTTTTGCATGACGTCATCAAAGTCTTTCCGATCAAGACTGACGAACCCATGCGCCCCTACTCCAGCCGGCACGTTCCGGAAGAGGGCTGTCATGAGCGGCTCCATTCGCGGCTGAACGTCCGCCAGCGATAAATCGGTACGGATCAGTCGCATGCCGCAGTTGACGTCGTATCCCACCCCGCCGGGAGAAATCACGCCGTTTTGCTGGTCAAAAGCGGCCACCCCTCCGATAGGAAAGCCATAGCCCCAATGGCCGTCCGGCATGCAGAGCGCATAGCGGCGGATGCCCGGCATGCAGGCGACGTTGGTGACTTGATCGAACACGCCGGGGTCCATCGCAGTCAAAATGGATTCGGTTGCATAAATACGAGCGGGCACCAGCATGCCGGTCTTCTGCGACGTCGGAATTTCCCAGATCTGATCGTCGATCTTGTTTACGGTCATGTCAGTATTCAGCTTCATACGTCGAGCACGACTCGCGCGCGCCATGCTCCACAACACTCGGAAACCTCGTACAAATGCTTCGTCACTCCCTTCACGTCAGAGCGCAGTTCCTGCGTGCCGGGATGGACCGGCGCGCCGACCAGTTCCCCGTGAAGATGCCAGATTCCCTGTGGCGGACGGCGGTCCAGGATGAGAGAGGCATGATGAAAGACGACGCCGTGCGCGTCCTTGAGATACACCATTTCTTCCAGCCAGTCGAAGAGCAGGGACGACACCTCGTGAGCGTGCCGGTCGATGGGATGATGCCAGGACTGCTCGATGGTATGAGGATTGGCCAAGCTTTCAATTAAGGCGCTGGTTGCGCTCTCCAGGAGTTCAACGGGTGAATCGCCGGTAGCTTCGAAGGCCATGTCTGCCAGTGCGATGTCGTCCAGAAACGTGAACCTCGCGCCCATCAGGGATGTATCGGCCGCTTGCGCCGGCGAAAGGCGGCAAAGATGGCTCTGATCTGCTCGATGCCGGGCAACGTGTGCCCGAACGGGCTCGGCACTTTCCCCTTCAACAACATTTTGAGACCAAGGGGAATGACCCGGAGCATCCTGGCCGGATTCGCGCCAATCACTTTCAGCGGCATGACAGCTTCATTCAACCGGCCGTTCCGCTCAATGATCTCGGTGAAACCAGTCACGTGCCTGGCTCCTTCCGTTGACGTCAGTCCGCGCTCGATGCTTCCCCGTCGAAGGCGAATGATGGCTTCCATCGGCTTGACGTCCTTGGGGCAGACTTGCACGCACATATTGCACCGGGTGCAGTCCCATATCCCATTCGCCCGGTCCATGATCTGAAGCCGGCGCAGCTTAGCGGACTCAGGCTCGCGTGGATCCGAAAGAAATCGATCGGCTTTCGCGAGGGCGGCCGGTCCGAGAAACCCCTTCGAGACTTCATGCGTGGTACAGGCGGCCACGCAGGCCCCGCACATGATGCAGGCATCGACATTGAAGAACTGATAGTCGGTAGGTGCCAGTCGCAGCTGCCCGGATGGTCCGTATCGTTGGACCGGATGGGAGGAGGAGCGGAGCCAGGGCGCGATGGCTGTGATTTTGTGCCAGAAGGAAGACATATCGACCACGAGGTCTTTGATCACCGGCAAGTTCGGCAACGGCTCGATCTCCATTCCACCGTGGTGTTCAATTTCCTTACGGATCGACGTCCGGCAGGCCAGCTTCTCGGATCCGTTGATCCTCATGGCGCAGGAGCCACAGATGGCGGAACGACATGAATAGCGTAGCGAGAGACTGCCGTCCAGCTCGTGTTTGATCCGGATCAATGCTTCCAGCACGGTCGCGCCGCGTCCGATGTCGAGTCGATAGTTTTCGGAATGAGGGTGGTGGTCGGTTTCGGGATTGAAACGTCGAACGGTAATGGTCAAGCGCATGAATCTAGGCAGTTCTGAGGTCCACGACGCGATGAATACAGAGCGTCACGTTTGTGGACGGGCGTGAGCCGGTGAGTGTCATGGGGTTCTGCGTATCGGGACGGAAACATCCCCTAGACTGTCCAATACTCGGCACAGTAGGACTCAGGACGGTCATGAGTCGAGTTCGAAATGCTTTGGATAGTTGGTCAGATTCCGGGAGCCGTCCTTGGTGACCAGCACCATGTCCTCGATGCGGACGGCTCCCAGTCCGGGATAATAGAGGCCCGGCTCGACTGTCACGATGTGACCTTCATGAAGAAGGGATCCGGTTCGGCTGATCCGGGGAGCCTCGTGAATGTCCAACCCGACCCCATGACCGGTTCCATGAAAATATCCTTGCATACGTCCATTCACCATGCCCGTCCGGTACCCGGCTTGCTCGAAGCGATCGCAAATCCGCTGGTGGATCTTGGCGCCGTCGGCGCCATCGTGAATCTGCGTGATCGCCTCTTCCTGCGCATCCTTGACGGTCTGATACAGGCGCTTGAGCTCAGGTGATGCCGTTCCCCTGATGACCGTCCGTGACATGTCGGCAAAATAACGGCTCGTCGCCGATCTCGGGAACACGTCGAAGATGATGCTTCGGTGGGCAGGCAACGGCCCGCTTCCTTCGTCGTGGGGGTCGCACGCCTGGTCTCCTCCCGCCACGATCGTGTGCTGCGCCACGCAATCGCACTCCATCAACTTCACGTTGATCAGTTTCTTGATGCGTTCAGAGGTCACGATCTCTCCGTTGAGCCAGAACGCATTGTCGCGAATGGTGGCCCGCCGCAACGCATCATGTGCGACAGCGACGGCGGTTTCAGTGGCCCGCTGAGAGGCTTCAATGAGCCGGACTTCGTCCGCCGTTTTCACTGTGCGCTGTTCGTAGAAGGGCTCGCGCTTGGATTGAAGCTGGTATCCTAATTCCTGCAACCGGACGGCATGGAGAAACGGAAATGTCGACGGCACGAGGACATGTTTAATACCGGCATCCTGAAGGACGAGATGAATAATGTCCACGCTGCCGGGCTCGGATATACCCAATGATTTTGCCCGGCGCTCGAGGTCGGAATACTGCAGCACCCGATCGACGGTCGCCTGATGCCGGGCTCGGTCCACTTCCAGATCGCTCATGATCATCAATCGTTCGCCCCGAATTTCAAGATAGATAAACGGGTCCGGGGCGATGAAATGAGTGGCGTAATAGAGATTGGAATCGGATTCGCTGGCAGCGATGAACAGGGTGGCGCAATCGGTCTGGCTGCTGGGTGCGGTGTGTGTCGAGGGCATCAGATCCTTGCGGATGCTATCATGCGACCCGGGGGTGGTCAAGGCGTGGAGGGTTGCAACTGCAAAAGCGGTTCCGGCGACGGGTTGGGGGTGACCGGTAAAGGCGTGGGCCTCCGCAGTTCGAGAGCCGGGTCATAGACGGGCTCGGTTTCCTCCTGAGGCGACAGGATATCGACTGGAAGCAACACCGTATTTTTCAAGACATCGAATGCCAGTTGCGCCAGGCCGGTGAGGCCGCTGGCGAACGATTTCATCGGGAGATACGTCACGTTCGGATCTTCGATCGGTCCCTTCACCTGAAAGAGCGCTGTGGCCAGACCCTTGCGATCGCCGGCCACCAGGCGGCCGAACAGCGGAATAGATTGTAGAAATTGGGAGTAGGAGCCGAACGGACTGACGGCCCATGCCATGTCCAGTTGATCGGTCGGCATATCGTAATTTCCGGCCGCCGTGATCTTCACGATGGGGCTGTCGATAATAAGGTTCTGCGTCTCCATGAGTCCGTTCTGAATCGTCAGCGTCGCCGTCGTCCGATTGTATTGTAAGCCTTCTTTGTCGAAATCAACCTTACCTTGCAAGACTGCGGGCAGATTGAGAATCGACAAGATTTTCCAGATCGCCCTGGTTTCGAGTTTGAGGATTCGTCCTTCCTCGGCGACAAATTCGATTTTTCCGTTGAGTGTCGGGAGCACGCCATGGGGATTCCGTCCGTGACCTCTCAACACACCTGTCAGTTTGACTTCTCCGGTCGCCGCGGTGGCCCGCCCCCCGAGCAGTGGCAATACGCTTTCAAGCGGAATCCCCGCCATGCGAAGTGACCCTTCCGTTTCAGCGGGCGCCTGTCTCGGCAGGTGCACGACCAGGCGTCCGGCGATTTGACCGGTTCCTGACTGAGCCACGACGCGGTTCAGGTCGAGAACCCCATCTTGAATGGCGAGGCGTCCGGAGATTCCTCCGAACCGGAGATGTTTATAGTACCCCTTTTCCATAGAGGCTGTGGCGCTGACATGGCTGGTTGCGGCCAGAAATTCCAGAAGCTCACGGATTGCAGAGCGCTCACCTCTCGGAATCAACAGATCGATGTTCATCTGGGACGATTCGATTTTGGCCACGATCAGAGGTTTCGTCATCCAGTTCCTGACGTTCCCCGAGAGCGTCAGGTCGCTGTCCTTGATGCGAAAAGACAGCTGCTTGATATCCGCATGGTCCCGGGAGAACTTGAGACGGACGTACAAGTCTTCGATCTGACTGTCCAAGCCTTTTGTCGACATGAGCCCATTGGTCAAGGCGACCCATCCGTTCGTGCGCCAGTTCTTCCAGTCGGCGTTGTTGCCCTTGATATCCACGGAGACTTCAAAGTTGCCGGCTTCGATGCCTCCTTTATTGATCCACTCCGGCAAACTCGACAAGGAAACAGCCCCCGTCGCCAGTTCGGCATCGATGGAGAAGCGATCGCCGAGAACGATCCTTCCTTTGAGCGGCAGGCGCAATGGAGGAATAACCAGTTCCATGCGCATGATGGTCAATCCAACCCCGCGCACCATGTCGGCTTCGAGCTCAATCGATGCCGGCGCCCCCGGCGCCTTTTCGCCAATAGTCGGCAAGGTGAGTTTTGCATCGTTCAAGGTGATGTCGCCCCGGAGGTGAGGTGTGGTCGTTGGTCCGGAGAGAATGAGCCTGGTGCTCAGTATTCCGGACAGCAGGTCATCCGGGAAGCTGCCCGGTGCCACGAGTTGGCGGAGGTGGGCCGCGCTCCCGCGTGTGCGCACGACAAAGTCCTGGAACAGACTGTTCGCCCCGCCGCCGATTTGCCCGTTGATCTGAAGTTGTGTATCACCGAGGTGACCGGAGACCTGTTCAAATTGTGCGCCTCCGGTCTGGGAAAAAATGATGCGCCCCTGGATCGCCGTTAACCGTTGCGGAAGCGCCGGATTCGAGAGAGCGACTTGTTGCGCCACGACCTCGCCTCCGGCAAACGT
Source organism: Nitrospiraceae bacterium (assembly GCA_040510255.1). GTDB lineage: Bacteria > Nitrospirota > Nitrospiria > Nitrospirales > Nitrospiraceae > DASSBQ01. Next base: position 6,193 of record JBEVJJ010000149.1, read on the forward strand.
CACGCCGTCCGGTTTGTCGAGCGGTCCGACGAGACGGAACGTTGGATGAGTCTGGCCTTCTATTTCACGAGACTGGCCTAAGGTGGTCGCGAGCCGTTCCGAACGAATACTCTTCGAAAGAAAACGCACGAGTTCCGAAGCCGCCATGTTTCCGCTGATCTCCAATTCGAGCCAGGGGCCGGATTCGAGAAACGACACGACGGCCTTTCCCTCCTGGATCTGAATTGCCCCGTAGTCGCCGGTGATTTTGCTGACCCGAATACGTCCGGCTTCCACCGAGACGTTGGCGGAGATGTCCTGCGTCGGCACGCGATTGTCACCGAGCAACGCGGTACCTTTCTGAACTCGAAAGTCCCCCGTCATCGACAGTTGCGGAGTGGCCGCGGTTGAGCCGGTCAACGTGGCGGACACGATTTCAACGTTGCCTCCGAGTTGGCGCTCGGCCACCAACGCCGGCAGTTGCGGGTGAATCCATTCAGCCGGGAAGCGCGTGAACAAATCCTGGAGATCGATCGAGGGAGAGGAAAAGGTGACCGAAAACGTCGGCTGCGCCGTCAACAAGCCGGCAAGGTTGGCCTTTGCCGTCACGATGAGTTGATCCATGTTGGCGGCAGTATCGGAAAGGACGACGTCGTATCCGGTAACACCCGGTGCAATGCGTATCTGACTCTTGAGGTTTGCTGCTCCCTGCAATTGCTCCGGAACAGGTCGCGGACCAAAAAAGTCCGCAAATTCACGGAGGCGCAGGTTGGCCGCTTCCATTTCGCCTTCGAATTGAAGCGCGGATCGAGCCGTATAGGGCTCATCGGCGGCCAGGCTTGATGACGACTCGCTCAACGTGACCGTGCCGGTCAACGAGACCGTCGAAGGGGTCGGTTCCTTGGAGAGCTGAGCCGATACATGAAAATCTCCTTGAGCTTTGCCGGGGTAGACCTTGAGTGCGGCCTCTACCGCTTCCATCCGTGCCGTTCTCGTTCCATCTGGTCGGGCTTCGTCCGTGACCGTAATATGGCCGTTCTGTATCGTTGCTTCCCGGATCTGAAGGAGGCGGCTGAACATTTGGAACCCCGATTCGTCCCGAGTCGAGGTTTGAATTCCGGCCAAAATATTCCATTGTCCGTTCTTGAAGCGGTGCAGGGTCATGGTCGGTTCTTCGAGAAAAATGCGTTTGGCGACGACCTGCTTCCGTAATAATGGAACCAGTCTCAGCACAATATCGATGTTCTTCGCGGTAAACACGACATGAGTCGGATCGTCATGGCCATAGACCACGACGTGACTCAGTTGCAGGCGAATGCTGGGCAGCACGGATAATTTGACGTGATCGACCTCGATCTTTCGACGAAGGGTGGCTTCGAGTTGCTGGAGGAAAAAGGTTTTCAGAAAGTCGACGCCGGTCAGTTCTCGCGAAAACAATAGAAGCAGGGCGCCGAGAAGCAGAACACTGAAGAGAATCAGAAGGACGATGCGGAAACGAGTCACTCCTCCTCCATGCGCGGATGACTGCGGTGCGGTCTTCGATCTTACCGGATGGGCGGTGAGGAAATCCAGAAACGCGCCCAGTGGAAATGGAAATCGGTAGAGGGGGGGACGGCAAGCCTCTATAATGCCCCGTCTGTGATCGGGTCTCACGAGTGCAGGAGGTTCAACGGACGTGCGTTCAACAGCCCATCGTCGAAGCATCGCCGTCGTCCTTGGATCTCTCTTCTTGATCAGCATGGTGACATATGTCGATCGCATCAACATCTCGGTGACCGCCCGGCAGATGATGCCGGCATTCGGATTGACTGATCAGCAGATGGGACACATCTTTTCCGCCTTTGTACTGGGATATGCCCTCTTCCAAATTCCCGGTGGCCGAGTCGGCGACCGATGGGGGGCGCGCATGGTCCTGACGGGAGCCCTGATCTGGTGGTCGCTCTTTACGGGACTGACGGCGGTCGCCGCCGTTTTGCCGCTGGCAAACATCCTTGGCATCATGGGTTCTCTCCTGGTGATCCGTTTCCTGCTCGGCGTCGGAGAGGCGGTGGCCTTGCCAAGTTTCAATCGCGCGGTTGCGGATTGGGTTCCTCATGATCGGCAGGGGTTGGGGATCGGTATCGCCATCGGAGGAATCGGGGTGGGCGCTGCGGTGACGCCTCCCCTCGCGGCCTGGATCATGGTGAACTGGGGATGGCAGATGGTCTTCTATCTGTCTTCTGCACTGGGGTTGCTCGTGGCGGCAATTTGGATGTGCTTAGCGCGATATGGACGGCCGGATGAACGACATCTGTCCCGCGACAATGATCAACGGAGAACCGTGACTGGATGCGCACCGGCCGAACCAGTCCCTTGGAGAAGGCTCGTAAGCAACGCGCCCCTCCGATGGCTGGTTCTCAGCTATTCTTGTCTGGGTTACGTGGCCTATGTCTACATGTCATGGTTTTACATGTATCTGGTCAACGTCCGTGGATTTGATGTCCTGCGCGGCGGATGGTTTGCCTCGGCGCCGTTTCTGGCCATCCTGATTTTCTGTCCATTGGGGGGGTGGGTAACAGATCGGTTAGTCTGGCGACATGGAGTGAAACCTGGACGAATGGTGGTGGGCATGGCCGGAATGTTGCTTGCTGGAGCCATGATCGCGATTGGCAGCGCCGTCACCTCTCCTCTGCTGGCCATTGCGGCCCTTTCCCTCGGAGCCGGATGGCTCTACTTCACTGTCGGGGCGTACTGGGCTTCCACGACGGACCTTTCCAAAGTCCATGCGGGCACGTTGTCCGGGGTCATGAACACAGGCGCCAATATTGGCGGAGCCATCTCACCCAGCCTGACGCCGTGGCTTGCCGCGGAATGGGGCTGGCCCGTTGCACTATGCGTCGCTGCAGTGATCGCTGCATTGGGTGGGTTGATGTGGCTGAGAATTGATCCCTCCGAAGGACTCACAAGCGAAGTTTGATGTGATGATCTGCCGAATTTCCTTATTCCTCAGGATCACTCAATCATCAGGTCGTGCGCTGCCAATCCGGCAGGCTCTTGCCGCCGGAAACCCCTCCCTGCTAAATTCTGGCCCATCATGATGCAATTTCAGAAAAAGGATCCCCGCGCGACGATCGTCACGCGGTTCGGAGAGATCAAGATTCGCTTCTACCCCGATGATGCCCCTCGACATGTAGAAAATTTCATCAATCTCGCCAAGATGGGGTTCTACGATGGCACGACGTTTCATCGGGTCGTCCCGGGCTTTATCATTCAGGGCGGCGATCCGTTGAGCAAGACCTCGGATCGAAATGCCCACGGAACCGGAGGGCCGGGGTTCTTCCTGAATCCTGAGCCGAGCGATCGACCGCACAAGCGCGGGGCTATTTCCATGGCCAAAATGCCCAGGGAAAGTAACAGCACGCGGGATTTCAACGACAACGGGTCGCAATTTTTTATCTGTCTCGCGGACAATAGCGGCCTCGATCGGCGCTACACGGTGTTCGGAGAAATTTTTCGGGGCATTGAAGTGATCGACAAGATTGCGGCGACTCAACGGGATGAGCAGGACAATCCGCTAGAGCCGATCGAGATGATCGTGACGGTGAAGGAATGAGCAGGGCGACGAACTAATCTCTGTGCGCGCAGACCGCGCACGCTCAGAGGTGCTCGTCTGGGAAAAGAGCGCGTCTTGGCGCGCTCGGGCGGGTGGGTGAGAATGATGCGCGCAATTGAGATCACTCAGTCACCCTGCTTCGAGGAAAGAAAAACAAGATTCTCTGGCCAGCCATCAGCCTTGCTTCTTTGATGTTAGAAGAAGGCCATGCTGGCATACGTCACGGTCGAATTATACTGGTCGGTAATGCCCCGATCGTATCGCAGCACCTGCCCCTGCTCCGCATCAATCAGACGAAGTAACGTATAGATCGGCGAAAATCCGGATATCCGCCGTTGGTCGCCCTCCTGCTGTATGAATTTCGCGAATTCCTCGGGGTCACGGTTCTCGACATGTTTCAGCATGGCCATATCTTGCTGCATACAGCGGTGGAAGGAAAAATCCGTCGGCGGCGCCGCGTCCCCGTAGCGCATCCCGATATGGGCCAGTTCCACCCCCGCTACCACACAGTAAGGCTTCTGCGCGATGCCGAGGCCCTCCTTTAGCGCACCGATAAATATCTCAATATCCGCTCTCACATGCGGGTCGCGCAGGCTGTCCGCTGAGAAAGACGACAAAATGGGAACGATCCGGAAGGCGGTCTTCGCCCGTCGCACATGCTGAAGGAATGGAAGCTGGAACTCGATGGCATGCTCGAACATATGGGCCAGCTCTTCCTCCCAGCAGGCAGGGAGGAGTTTCTTGAGGTGGCTGGTCACGTCCCGGTCGATCTCAACAATTCCGAGCGGTGTTTCAAAATTCTGATCGGTCAGGGCAAAAAGTTGGCCGAGCCCGGAATGGGCCGTGCCAATGACCACAAACGTATCGGGCTGCGCAGCTTCCTCCAACTCCTTGTACGCCCAGGCATAGATCGGGCCGGCCTGTTTAAGATCGTAGGTAGGCGCAACCAGGCCCTTGATCGGCTTCCCTTGATTCTCAGAGGCCTTTACTTCGGGACCTTCCTTGGATGTGAAAAAGGCTTGGAGTTGAGCCTGAAGTTTAGGACCCTCCGATTCGTAGCTCTTTCCGGCAAATGTCGCAGGGCGGCACGGGGCGCGCCGGTAGGCGTCAAGGGCGAGTTTTCTTGCCGACTCGCTGCGGATCCCCTCTAAAAAGAGCTTGTCATCCAGGTCCGTGACCAGTTGTTCGACTTTGTTCGGCAGGAGGAATTCACCGAACCGTTTCAAGTACAGTGCTCCAATTTCAGGCAGCGAATGGTCGCCGTCGAAATGTTGGACGATGAAAAAATAATTCATCGGGAGCACGAGTTTTTCCTGACTCAGGCCGGTGGGGTCCCATAGGACGATAAACTGATCGTCCCCCTGCTTGATGGGGGAGTATTGCAGGTTGCGAAGAACGGGATACTGCTTCGGGTCTTTGGGTGTCGGGGTGACGGAGGGGTTCATGGCAGACGGCATTCTAGCGAAGCGAAAGTCGGATCTGCAACCGGGGTCTGTGGTTCAGGATGTACACACGCCTGTCAGGGGCCTGGTGAACCGAATCTCTTGGCCCAGGGATGGTCTCGACCAATACGAGGGGCGAGACGAGACTACGGCTCTTTCTGCGATTCCCTATGGCTTCGACGTTCCAGGACGACCAGTGTCGCGATGACCAAGGCAAGCAGCCATAACGTTGGACTGCCGTAGGAAGGTTCGGAAAACT
>JBEVJJ010000150.1:0-4972 GCA_040510255.1 Nitrospiraceae bacterium
ACCGTCCCCAGCGGCTCACACATCCGCCTGGACTACGAGGCCGGCGATCCACCGGTCCTGGCCGTGCGGCTTCAAGAGATGTTCGGTTGCCGGGACCAGCCCCGTCTTGCAGGCGGCAAGATTCCGGTCATGGTCCATCTCCTCTCCCCGGCCGGGCATCCAGTGCAAGTGACAAGGGACCTGGCGAGTTTCTGGAGGTCGGCCTATCAGGAGGTCAAGAAAGAATTGCGCGGCCGCTATCCGAGACATGCCTGGCCGGATGATCCGCTGCGCGCAGAACCGACGAGACGAGCGAAGCGCAGAGGAGAATGATGTCATTTGAAAAATGACAGTGATGCGGGAGCTTCTAGGGCTTTGGGACTTCCAAATCTTTACAGATCTTCTGAGCGAGGACATCGTTGATTTCTCGATGGCGGGGAACGGTTGACGTTTTGCCGGCAGAGCGGTTCACGTACACACCGTGATTCCCGCCTTCATGGAGGAACTGGATACCGTGGCGTTCGAGGTGACGGATCAGGTCAGCCCGTTTCATGAAATAGAGGCGAGAGGCTCGCGGATCACGGTCTTGTTCCGGAGGGATTCTTCTGTTAACGCGCGGTTAGATTCCAATACAAGCTGAACAGCTTCTTGAAGATTGGTTCGGGCTTCATCAAGTGTGTCTCCCTGCGTGTTCGCACCGGGCAATTCTTCGACAAACGCGATATAGCCTTCGGATACTTGTTGGAAAACGGCGGTGAGTTGTTCCTTCATTGTGCTGGCCTCCTTGCGAAGAGAGTATAGCAGATTGCCCTAGCCCGCATTATTCATGAAGGCTTCTACTCCAACCGCAGATACGCCGCTACGACAAGCCTGGCCACCGGTTCCACGCGGCCAGGCGGGCGGCCTCGCCGCTTGGTCGGTCAACATTCTGTTCAAGGATGCCTTCCTTCCTCACGGCTCCGTGCGCCCGTCTCGCATGGCGTCTCCGCCGTTTCGTGACGAACCCTCATGAATAGTGCGGGCTAGATTCGCGCCTCATCAGTCAAAGATTGGCAATCTCTCTCCCTGCTCCAGTGTTTTCAAGCAGCTCATTGATCACGCCGAATCTCGGAAGCCAGATATCCAGTCGATCGTTCCGAGGGATGAATGATGTGTGGTGAGTGTGCGCCTGGTGTGGAACAAAAAACGGATGGCTCGACTCGTCTCGATCAGTTGCCCCGCAGTCTGAGCACAACATAGGGTGTGAGGTAATAGGCCATGACGGAAACGATCACTCCCAACACCGCGCCGAACAGGCCGGTGACAAACAGCCCGATGAACGGCAGCAGGAAGACGACGAGGATCATCGCCACAGCAATCGACCTATGGCGTTCGTAAAATCCCCTGCGTTGGGGTTCTTTGAGCGAATCGGTGAAGGAGAGTACTGGGCCTGGATCGGAATATTTTCGCGTCACCTACGTTTGTTCCAGTTGCTCGGATTGTGGGGCCTGATTACCGGTTCCCCAGCGGATGACCGGGCGGAAGTGTGATGCCGTACGGGCCGGAGCCGGTACTCGTTTGATTCTGATTCAGAGGACTGACGATATTCTGATTCAGAGGACTGCTCATCTGCAACTGTCCGCCGCCATAGAATGGCTGGGGAGGACCTTGCGGCAGTACATTAGACCACGTATAGGGACTGATCGGACTGGTACGCCCGCCGGGAGAACTCCTGGGGGCAATCGGACTCAGGGGACTGCCGGGGCTGAAAGGATTGCCGATGGTGTTGTTGTGGTACGGGTTGGGACTGAGATCGCCCACGTACTGGGCGGGGGAAGAAATCGGCGCCACCACGACGAAGAGAAGTATCAAGAGCCACATGATGTCCACCTTCCGAGCACAGAGCGGATTACTCGTTCCCCCTCCATCTTCCTGCCACGTGTGTTCCGACAGAACGATGGCCATACGCGGAGTGTACCACCGAGACGATGCTTACCCAAGGGGCTTGTCTCGTGTCAGGGCGATGGTGGGTAATCTTCCGCAGATCGTCGCCGGAAATGAGCGTTGCGGCACGATACGCAGGGCGGTCCATTCAGGAGAAGCAACGACCATGCGTTTCGTAACCCTTACGATCGATACGACACAGGTTCCCTCAGCCCGCCGAATCTTAGGTTTTGCTCCATCAGAGCTGGTAAGATGTGACGGAGTCAGCGACTGATCGTGACATCCATAGAAAGGAAACTAGACTTGAATACAACAAAATTCATTGCCGCATGTATCGTCTTGTCCCTCATTGGCGTGCCGACCGTCTCCTTTGCGAAGGCGAGAGGCGGATCGGGCGGAGGGGGGTTTTCCAGCGGTTCACGGGGAGGTGGCTCGGGAAGCATGGGCAGCCGCGGATCACGCACCTATCAGCAGAACAGCGCGAAGCCGATCGAACAGTCGACCACGGCCAAGCCTTCAGCGACCCCACCGCAGACCGCGAGTCCAGCTCCGACGGCCCAGCCCGCGCCTGCCGCGCAGCCTTCGTGGCTGCAACGGAATCCCTTGTTCGCAGGAATCGCCGGTGGCATCGCCGGATCATGGATCGGACATATGATCTTCGGGGCGACAGACAGCAGTGCGCGCACCAACGAGGCCGGTGAGCAGGTCAGCGAAAGCGGGCAGGCCGCCGGAGCGTCCGGTCCCAGCGGGATGATGTTCATCCTCCTCATGCTCATGGGCGCAGGGGCATTCTATTATGTCCTGAAAGGACGGCGGTCACCGGCGCCGGATTTTTCCGGGATGACGCGAAGCAGCGCCGTGAGCGGACCGTTGCTGGCTGACTCGTCGGCCACGACCCTGCCGGCAGCCACGGTAGACACTGAGATCACGTCCGCCGACAAAGCAGCCTTCCAACAACTATTGGTCGACATTCAGACGGCCTGGGGCAAACAGGACTTGACCGGGTTGCGGCGGCTCGTCACGCCGGAAATGCTGGAGTACTTCAGCACCGGCCTGGCGGAACAAACCAGTCAAGACATCGCGAATCATGTGGACGATGTGGTGCTTCTGCGGGCAGAGGTCCGGGAATCCTGGACTGAAGAGGCGACGCAGTACGCAACGGTCATGCTGCACTGGCGTGCCCGTGACTACACCGTCTCCTTGACGAAGCAGCGCGGCGACTCAGGCTATCTCATCGAGGGCAGCGAGGAGAAGCCGACCGAATCGAGCGAAGTCTGGACCTTCATGCGCTACCAGCACGGCAAGTGGTTGCTCTCGGCGATCCAGCAGGCCGCCTAGCACTCTGCCCGGCCCGAAGACGGCGACTAATCAAAAACGAGGGCAGCAACAATCGTTGCTGCCCCCGTCTCTTCACCCCTCACGCGCGTAGCGCGTCCCATGTGCAAGACCTGACTCCGGATTTCTTCTGCTTCTTGCCGTGCTAAGCCGTGACCACGTTATATTGAGCTGGGCGACGTCCACGACCATCTTTTACTACGGGACAGTGGGCCGCCTCAGGAAAGGGTTGCTGACACCGTGTTCATTTCACAATCCGAGACGTGCTACGCTGATGCGGCCTGCCGTCCCAACCTTCGGATGTAGTGGTGACACTGCTGACAAACTCCGCGCGTGAATGAAAGGACGTACGTCGATGAAATTAACACCGTTGCACGATTGGGTATTGATCCGGTCCGGCGAGCCGGGCGAGAAGAGTGCCGGCGGCATTATCATTCCGGACACCGCGCAAGAAAAACCGGAGGAAGGAGAAGTCCTCGCCGTGGGGCCAGGTCGCTTTGTCGAGGACAAGGACTCTAAGGAGAAAATCAAAAAGAAGACATTTGTGAAGACCACCCTCAAGTCGGGCGAACATGTCCTGTACAAAAAATACGCCGCCAGAGAAGTGGAGGGCGACGATGAAGAGTTGGTGCTGGTTCGGGAAGAGGATGTCTTGGGCATCTTCGGTAATTGACATTCTTCACAGAAAGAGGATTGCTCTCAAGTCTGGACCAGCACTCACCTTCCGGAAATCTTACTCTGACCCCCATTCTGCCCCCAGGCGTTCCGAATTTCTCTGCTTGAGTATGCGACTGGATGTGGAGAAAACGGAAGACCCGACCGACCCCATTAATCCCCGAACAATTCAAGCACGACATACGGCGTGAGGTAGTAGGCCGCCACGGACAGGACGACCCCCGACACCGCGCCGAAGAGACCGGTGATGTAAAGCCCCACGAATGGCAGCAGGAAGACGACGAGGATCATCACCACGGCAATCGGCTTATGGCGCTCATAGAATTCGCGGCGCTGGTGTTCTTTCAGTTAGGCGGCGAAGGAGAGGGCGGATGGGAGAGGCATCGGACAAGTATCACACAAGGGAGAGGCTGGGGGATCATAGAAAGAATTAGGGCTCCTATGGACTGAGAATGTTATGTGAAGCTTCTGATCGACCCACTCAGATTTCGTCATACTTTCTTGCGTTCCCGTACGCCTTATCGACCGGATACTTAGCCTCATTCTTTTGCACCTTCGACAGCACAGCAGCATCCAAATCAATGCCAAGGTCATGACAAAGGTATGAAAGCATAATGGTGACATCCGCGATTTCATCTAAGATTCGTTCCCTCAACTTGCCCTCCAACTGACGGCTTACTTCCTCATCAGTTTTCCATTGGAACACTTCCAACAATTCACTGGCCTCAACAATCAGGGCAGCGGCTAACTCCTTGGGTCTGTGAAATTGTTCCCAGTTGCGTTTCCGGCGAAACTCAAGAAGAGCCGTCATCACGCTAGGATTAAGCATAAAAGACCTCACGAAAATCAGGTCAAGAATCTCTCCGTGTTGTGCCAGTGAAGATACGGAGATGGTGCGCCAGCTGGAATAAAGTGGAATGAGCTGGGACCACCAGGCCGCCAGAAGTTCACCTCATCTGGCTTGAGGTCAGACAGAAACTTGAACCACTTATTGTTCGTTACTCCAACGAAGAATTTCATAGACTCGAACGAACGCTTTCAAGGCTCCTTGCCCAAGTCA
>JBEVJJ010000151.1:0-35640 GCA_040510255.1 Nitrospiraceae bacterium
TGCAGCCGCCGGCAGACCCTTTAATATGGTGCTCTTGGATTGCCGCATGCCGGAGATGAATGGATTTGAGATCGCGACCCGTATTCAGACCAGTCCTCGACATGCTAGGCCGTTCATCATCATGTTGGCATCCGACCGCTGGGCCGATGACATTGCAAGAACGTACGATCTGGGACTTGCAGGTTATCTCGTGAAACCGATTCGCCGGTCCGATCTCTCACAGACCATCAGCATCGCCCTGGATCGAGCGAACGGGGTGCTTCCGATCAGTAAGGGATCAGGGCAATCCTTACCTCCCCGTTCCACCTCATCTCTGCACGTGCTGCTCGTGGAAGACTCCCCGGACAATCAACTGCTCATTCAAACATACTTGAAGCAGACTCCTCATCGCATCGACCTCGCGGACAACGGGCAGATTGCCATCGATAAATTCCGGAACGGTTGCTACGACCTCATCCTTATGGACATTCAGATGCCGGTCATGGATGGCCTGACGGCCACAAAGGCCATTCGCCAGTTGGAACAACAAGAGGGATGGCAGCCGACTCACATCGTGGCGCTGACGGCACTCGTACTAAAGGAAGATACCGCGAAGATTTTCGAAGCCGGATGTAACACCCATCTTACCAAGCCGATCAAGAAGAGCACGTTGCTCGACCTATTATCGGCCTACAAGGGAAAACTGCACACATGACCATCATCAAGGGTTCCGACGCTCAGGCCAGAATTACCGTCTACCTCGATCCGGACCTTGAAGACATCGTTCCAGGATTCCTCGAGAATCGTCGAAAGGACGTGGAGACGATCACCAGTTGCGTGGAAAAGAACGATCTGGCGACGATTCGCATTCTCGGCCACCGCATGAAGGGAGACGGCGGGGGCTATGGATTTGATTCGATCAGCACTATTGGCGAGGTACTGGAACAGGCTGCCTTGCGAAGAGATCATGCCACCATCCGCGAGCGCATAAACGAACTGGCCAACTTCCTTCGCCGCGTAGAGGTTGTCTACAAACGTTAGCGATGCTCCTACGGAGCCTGCGTGAATTCCCAACCATCTACCCAATTATCTACACCACCGCGACTTTGCAGGAACTTGTTTCCTTGACGAGAATCCTTCACTGGCTGTTTTCATTCTTTACACCTCAGGCAATCCCGTCACAAGATCGTGATGTGAACTACGTCAGTTCGCGTCGGACACGACGGTCAAACCAGGTCGCGGCAGTCAGGAGGTGAGAGTCTTGTGGGCACTATCCACGGCTAATTGCAAGCAGCCGAGTAGCACTTGAAGACACTTGCAGTCCCATCGCGGAAGGCGCTATTCAAGCGTGGCGAGAACACAACTGCAGGGCCTTCCAAACATTTTCAACATAGTAGGCTTAAGACACTTCTGCATCGTCGCTCATCGTCTCTCCTGCGTGCCTCAGATTTCAACATTGGGAGGAATACCGTATTTTACACTCCCTTGAAGAGTTCCTATCTGGCGACCAAGGCGCCACATCAAATTGCCACGGCCCTCCTGTGTCCGAAGCAGCTCGGGTAGTCGCTTCATTACAGTGAGCCAAATAGCAAAATAGGCCCGCCATCGCCACATCTCAGAGGAAGTAGCGGGGCAGTATCTTTTCTGCAGCAATGATTCGTCCCGCGCCCAGTTGCGTGCCTGCTCATAGATATCTTTCAGCCTGGTCTTATTTCGATAATAGATGACGGCATCCTTCACAAAATACGGTTCGATGCCCATCAGCTGAGCCCTTAGACAGTAATCAATGTCTTCGGAATACATACAAGATGTATCAAAACCCCCTAGAGAATCATGCAGGGTTCGTCTGATTCCTATCGTGCCTCCACCTCCATGCGAGAATGGGAGCATTTTCAATCGCTGGAGGCCATCGACCTGTGTGGTCCCTCGAATCTTTAACGTCCAAGCAGGATTTAATTTCGCGTGATCATAGCGACACATGACTAGGTCATGAGTCGTCAGGGCTTCTCCCATGGCCTGAAGCCAACCCGGCGCCACTTCATCATCCGCATCGCAAAAAATGCAGGCCTCTCCGGTCGAGGCTTGGACCCCCACATTCTTCGCAGCTCCGCACCTCTTCCGCTCCGACGAATCCACACTTCTGAGCTGAGGCAAGCGCTTCTGGAATTCGTGAACAAGACGGAGGGAAAACGGTCATGAAGACGTTTCTGTCTGGCGTGGCCCTTTTCAGGAACGAGCGCGCGACCGTTTCAAATTGGAAGACCGAACCCATGAATGGACCCGTTAAGTCTAACGCGATGGTTGATGTCACCACAGGGCAGATTGTGTGGCGGGTAATCTACGCCGCTGTCGAACCCGAACTTTAAGTAATCCGTATTGTGCAATGTGAGAGCGGCGCACCGGCACCACCTTGGGCACACTGTCGGATGTAAACGTAAGAGCAAGAAGTTCCGCCCGCCAAGTCTTCCCATGAAAATGTTTACACCGATGTAATGTGTAGGAATGACACCCTGCTCGCTCCTTGAGGAACCTAAGACTCTTACCAAGCAGTAAGAAACCTCAACTGTTCTTTACGATCCATTTACAATAACGGTTAAACATGTTATTACGGCCCGCTCTTTGCCCCCATCGGTAATCTCTCTATTCAAACCCAGGGAATTGTGGAATTCTAGGCCGTGTCAACAATCATGGCTCAGAAAAGAAGTATGGAATCAATCAGCATCGTCATCGGTTGTTACAATCAAGGGCCATTTATCGGGGAAGCGATAGAAAGCGCGCTGGCTCAGACCTCGCCCGCCTGCGAGATTCTCGTTGTGGACGACGGTTCAACGGATCATACCGAGCAAGTCGTTGGTCGATATTCTGATGTGCGTTACATCCGTCAAACGAATCAGGGACTCCTAGGTGTCACCCGTAATAGGGGAATTAAAGAAACGACGGGAACATACGTCGTTTTTCTGGATGGAGACGATCGCCTACTTCCCGATCATTTGGAGAAAAGCCTCAAAGCTTTTCAGAAGAGACCCAATGCGGCTGTAGTCTGTGGCCTATTTCGAATCTTCGGTGAGCAAAAAGGGACGGTATCTCATACATGTGATCCTGCTGATTCCTATGGAACGGTCATTCGGTTCCCCAGCATCGCTCACATCCTCACTGCCATGTTCAAACGCAGCATCCTCGCCCAGGCTGGGAATTTCCGTGCCGATCGAGCGATCAATGGGTGCGAGGATTTTGAATTGTTCCTTCGACTGGCACAACGTTATTCCGTCTATTGCCACCATGAATTGGTGGCCGAATATCGCTTTCACAGGAACCAAATGACGAAGAACCCTGGGCGCATGTTGAGGTCGGCAATGTCCGCGTATCGATCGCAACGGCACTATATCCGAAAGAACCCACAATACATGGAGGACTATTTCCGCAGCAGAATTTTTTATCAGGATTTCTGGGGGCAGCTTTCGCTTGAGCAACTGGCTGCATCTGCCAGAGGTGCAGAGATACGTGTCGCTCTGCGATATGTTTTGACGCTGCTACGATTCTATCCAGGCGGTCTCCTGCATAGGATCTATCAAAAGGCCACGAAAATGGCGCTCAATAAAAGGTGAACCGACGACCTGCCTCATTCATAATGGTGAGCGATTGTTGGCCTAATGATTACCACGGGACACAATCCACAGGCGGGTAATTCGAGCGCCATCCGTCCATAACTATCGTCCCGCCAAGTTGAACTCCCGAATTAGCGCTGTTTGATGCACAGGGGCTGACAAATACATTGGGCGATATCGTGGCTGGAGGCTGCCTCGTGCTTCCCAGCCATGGAGCGGCCCTCTCCTTTTGTTACTTGTCAGGCCATGTCCCGTGGATGAGTATGATGACACTCTGCGACGCAAACCATCACCGGTTCGGTTCGAACGGACATCCGACGGTGACATCATCCTACCCGGTCGACGGTTCTTGACCAAGGTGGAAGGACTGGCGGATAACCCAGTCGTCCCGCAGGAGGTGCGCAATACTGCACGGCTCTTCAGTCGCATCGCGCTGGTGGAACCGCTAATCCTCTCCGGCATACAAACGGTCTCCGTGACTGTGCGCAATCGAGACGGAAGCGAACTTGCTCCTAATGAACGGCCTCGCCAAATCCGACGAATCAATACAGATGAAGGACGGATCATCGTCCGCCTATTCGAACAATACGCTACCGGAACAATAGGCATCACGAATCTAGCCAAACAACTCAACGCTGAGGCATCGCTCCTCCCCATGCGGACCGCTTGGGATGGGCACCGACGTGTGTGCGTGAAATCCTACGACGCGAACTGTATCGTGGCGAAGTCATCTGGAATAAAACTCAAGCCATTGTGAGAGGAGGGAAAGAGACCTCCCGAAAGCGACCGGAATCGGAATGGCTGCGTGTCGACGCTCCGGAACTGCGGATCGTACCGGAAGACCTCTGGCAACGGGTTCAAGCCCAGATTGATAAACGGTTCGGCCAGTATCTTCGCCATTCGAATGGCCGATTGTATGGGCATCCCTCCGGGTCGGACATCGAGTCAAAATATCTCCTCGTCGGTATCGCACAGTGCGATATCTGCGGCGCGTCCTTGGGTGCGATGAAACGAGGATCAGGAGGCAGGCAACCGTCCTACATGTGCTTGTTTCACCACAGGCGCGGTCCATCCGTCTGTTCCAACAATCAACGCATCAATCAGGACCTCATGGATGGGGCATTGCTGCATGGCATCCAGGGGCTTTGGATGAACAGATCCTGGGAGAGGCAATCAGGAGGGCCGTCCAACAAATCCGAGCAGGACAAGCCACTATGCCGGATCAACGGAAATGGTTAGAACGAGAAATTCTTCAGGCAGAAGGCCGTCTCCGGCGCCTGGTTGAGGCAATCGCAACAGGACGGGCTACGGAGAGAAGCCGTCCTCGCCGAATTGGAGCGTGAGGAGGGCAAGAAGAAGGTCCTAGCCGGCCCAACTGGCTAGTCTCAGTACCTTGAACTGCCTGGTAAGTGTGGACTCAACGCGATTAGAAAGGACCCTATGCGAGCGGATTGGCGATATGAAGGCCCTATTAGGTCGTCACGTGCCTCAAACCCGGCAACTGTTACGAAAGATTATCGATGGCAGGATTGTGTGTACCCCCTTCGACGATAATCGCGGAAGAGGGTACGCACTCTCAGCTACGGGCACCTATGCCGGATTGTTAGGGGATCTCGGCATGGTCAACAACGGTGGTGGAGGGCACGGGAGTTGAACCCGCGACCCCGACGTTGCGAACGTCGTGCTCTCCCAACTGAGCTAGCCCCCCACCCGGTTGGACGCTTCCCATTAACCGCAAGAGACAGCCCAGCGACATTGCCAGGCATAATTGGTTGCGGAGGAGACGGGGAGAAAGTAAGCGTCCGGCATTTTCTGGTGGATACTATCATAAGCCTGGACGGTGTCTCTACATACAGCGATATCCCGACCACGCCCAGTCAATCCATGCGACCCTTGCGAATTCCAGTCATACACCACTCAACTCACACTGCATCGGAGGATGGGATCGGCGACGGTCCGTCCTGTTGAATACGAACACGCCTTCCCTCCACTTGGAGTTTTCCTTCGGCATACAATTGGACCGCCTGCGGGTAGAGACGATGCTCCTGTTCGAGAATGCGAGCGGCCAGCGTGTCAGCAGTATCGCCTTCATTGATTGGCACGGCTGCCTGGACGATGATCGGCCCTTCGTCCACTCCTTCGGTCACGAAATGAACCGTGCAACCCGATATCTTAACCCCATGGTCCAAGGCCTTCTGCTGAACATCCAACCCGGGAAATGCCGGCAACAACGCTGGGTGGATGTTCATGATCCGGTGCGGATACGCCTGAATCAGCACTGATGTGACAATCTTCATGTAGCCTGCCAACAGCACAAGTTCCGCTTCATGTTTCTGCAGAACATCCAGCAGAGCTCGATCATAGGCTTCCCTTGTGTCAGGACGCCCGGAAAATGGCTTCGGGTCAAGAAAGATCTCAGTGATGCCATGCCTCCGAGCGCGGTCTAGCGCCGGCGCCTCTCTCTTGTTGCTGATCACCACAGCGATTCTGGCATGCAATGCGCCGGCCTCGATCGCATCAATGATGGCTTGCAGATTGGAGCCCCGGCCCGAAGCAAGGACGGCAAGACGTACGGGTTGAGCACGATCAATCGACATAGCGTACCCGTGCTCCCGTTTCGTCTGCAGCCACGATGTCGCCGATGATGTAGCCCTCATCGCCCAGTTCCCTGGCGCGGTTCAGTACAGGTTCCACATAGGCCGGCGACGTCACGAGCGCGAGCCCAATGCCCATGTTGAATACGCGGTACATTTCCTCCGTTTCAACGGAGCCTCGTTCCTGAATCAGTCGACACACGGGCAAGACCGGCCACGAAGCGCGTTGAATTCTTGCCGCACACTGTGGCGGCAGGACACGCGGTAGATTTTCAGTAATTCCCCCACCGGTGATGTGGGCAATTCCTTTCAGAGGAAATTCCTTTGCCAACGCCAGAATCTGCTTCGCATAGATCCGAGTGGGTGTCAGCAAGACCTCCCCCACAGTCTGAGCCAGTTCCGAGATTTGCGTATCGACCGTCCAGCCATTTTGGTCCAACAGAACCTTGCGCGCCAGAGAGTATCCGTTGCTGTGAAGGCCGCTGGAAGCCAGCCCGACTACCTTATCTCCGGGCGCTATATCGCGGCCGTCTATGATCTTGGGTCGATCGACAACGCCGACGGCAAACCCTGCCAGATCGTATTCCCCGTCGGCGTAGAAAGACGGCATCTCGGCTGTTTCTCCTCCGATCAATGCGCATCCCGCTTGACGGCACCCCTCCGCAATGCCCCTGACCACGGACTCTGCCGTGGAGACCGTGAGCTTCCCGGTCGCAAAATAATCCAGAAAAAACAGCGGTTCGGCCCCGCTCACGACAATATCATTGACGCACATCGCCACGAGATCAATGCCGACCGTATCGTGCCGATTCATGAGGAATGCAATTTTGAGCTTTGTGCCGACTCCATCCGTGCCCGACACCAGCACGGGATCGGTCAAATGTCGAGCCTGGAGTCGAAAGAGTCCGCTGAACCCACCCAAATCTGTCAGGACCTCCGGACGAAAGGTCGAGCGGACAAGAGGAGTAATACGATCGACAAGTTCATCGCCCGCATCGATATCGACGCCGGCATCACGATAGGTCGTCATAGGGAGAATCTGGAGGAGACACCTTCGCAGTGAGGTTAAAGACCTGCGGTCGAATGCGCGCCCGCAGGACCGAATCAACCGGAGGCGTATTCGCTGCCATACGTCGAGGATTGTTTTGGGCTAAGAACGACGCAGACGACCGCGGGTTTTGCACCGCAGCCGAACGCAGGCGCTCCGACAGACTCGGCAGGCACATCTTAAAGGACGTCCCCGCTCGGGGTCAACGCGGATTGAGTGAGCGAGGTGGGTGGTGACGGCCGTTAGTTCTCGGGACGCATTTCCACATCGAGCAGCTTGATCTTCCGATGAAGATGGCTCCGCTCAATCTGCAAATCCTCCGCCGTTCGGGAAATGTTCCAGTGATGTTCTCGCAACTTGCGCGAAATATACTCCTTTTCAAACGCATTCCGGGCATCGCGGAGTGAGTCATAGGCCCTGGCAAGGAGGGTATGGCCGGATTGGACGGTGGCGCTCTGTTGCGCCGCAGCAAGGTTGGGCCGTACTTGAAGCGCCAGGGAGGCATGGGTCGATTCGATGACCGGACCTGGGACCATAATCATGAGACGCTCGATGAGATTTCTCAGTTCTCGAATGTTACCCGGCCATTCATAATGAGCAAAGATATGCATCGCCTCGGGAGAAATCTGCTTGATCTTCAATCCTTGTTCTTCGGTATGGACGTTCAGAAAATGCTTCACCAGCAAGGGGACATCTTCTCTACGGTCACGTAGAGGCGGGACAACAATCGGCACGACATTCAGTCGATAGAACAGATCCTCCCGAAACCCGCCTTTCTCAATTTCCTTGAGCAAATCCTTATTGGAAGCCGCAATTACCCGCACGTCAACCTTGATGAGCTTGGTCCCCCCCACCCTGGTAAACTGCTGTTCTTGAAGAGCTCGGAGCACCTTGGCTTGAGTGCTGAGACTCATGTCTCCGATCTCATCCAAGAACAACGTGCCTCCGTCTGCCTGCTCGAACTGCCCGCGTTTCATGGATGTTGCACCGCTGAAAGAACCTTTTTCGTGTCCGAACAACTCGCTCTCGATCAACGTCTCCGGAATCGCCGCACAGTTGACCGCGACAAAGGGCTTCTCCGCACGGGCGCTATGCTGATGGATGGCCCGAGCCACCAGCTCTTTACCCGTCCCATTCTCTCCGCCGATCAGCACACGGCTGTTGGTGGGACCAGCGGTCTGAATCAGTTGCCGCAACTGCAACATCACGGGAGACTCCCCAACGAGTTCGAACTTTCGCTCGACCTTGGTCCGGAGCGCGCGGTTTTCCTCCTCGAGACGGTGCTGTTCCAATGCATGCTTCACCCGAAGCGTGACATTTTCCAGGGACAGCGGCTTTTCGATGTAGTCATAGGCCCCCAACTTGATGGCTTTTACCGCTGTTTCGATGGACCCGTGGCCGGACATCATCATGACCTGCGTCGCGGGAGACGATTCCCTCACTTTCCGAAGCGTCTCCAACCCATCCATTTCCGGCATCCAAATATCGAGCAACATCAGATCCGGGGGATCGACCAGACAGATTTTCAGGGCCTCGGTTCCGCTCTTGGCCACGGCGACGTCGTACCCTTCATCCTCGAGAATACTGCTCAAGGAATTGAGGATGGACACCTCGTCATCGACGATCAAGACGGCCGAGGACATAGCGCTCCGTTACTCGTCAATGGTGGACCATACGCAAAAGAGCTCATTGTCCGTCTCCGACACCTTGATCCGGCGACTCCGTCATGCTTGCTTCCCATGCCGCACTACACCGGCAGTTCAAACGTAAAGACCGCGCCGTGAGGAAGATTCTGTCCGACCTGAATTTGACCGTCGTGGTCCGTAATGATTCGCCTCACAATGGCTAGACCAAGCCCCGTTCCTGTTTTCTTTCTCGAGAAATACGGTACGAACAACTTTTCTTGATCCTCAGGAGCGATGCCGGTTCCTTCATCGGCGATCGTCACCACGGCCCGCCGCCGTTTCGTATCGTACCGGGTCGTGATCCACAGACGTCCCTTATGATTCATCGCATGAATACCATTGTCGCACAGGTTGACACACACCCGTTTTATCTGCTCCCGATCGAAATTCAACGGGGGAAGATCCGGATCTAGATCGAGAATGATTTCTACATCGCGATGAGCTGCCTGGTAGAGAGCCACGACCTCTTTAATGACATCTTCCAGCGACCCCATCGACATCTGCGGGGCCGGCATGCGTGCGAACTTTGAAAATTCATCAAGCATCTGCTTGAGACTGCCGACTTCATTGACGATGACCTGTGTCGATTCATCGCAAATACGGTCAAAGTCCGGCGCTTTGTCCTGGAATTTTTTCCTCAGCCGCTGGGCGGACAACTGAATGGGCGTCAGCGGATTCTTGATTTCGTGCGCGATCCGTTGCGCCACCTCCCGCCATGCCGCCGCCTTTTGTGCCTTGATGAGCTCGGACAGATCTTCAAAGATCAGCACGAACCCCAGGTCTTTGCTCGCCTCGTCCTTCATCCGGGAACAATGCACGCCGATGGTGAGGAAGCGGCCTTGCAGGTCAAGTTGCCCCTCCACGGCAAGATTCTCTCGCTGGTCGGCTTGCATCCGATCATAGACAGACTGAAAAAGGTCGAGACTGAATTCCTTGAAGGCTTCGTTGGCCGAACGTCCGCGGAAACGGTCCGCCCACAATCCAAGAATTCGCTCCGCCGAGGGATTGAACGTCGTGATCATCCCGCTGCGATCGATCGAAATGAGCCCGGCCGCAATCGTATCGACAACGGTCTCCGTGTAGGCTCGCCGTCGATCCAATTCCAGATTCGATTGCCGGAGGGAGACGTTCGCCTCCTCCAACTTCGATTTGCTCCCCTGCAGGTCTTCCGTCATGCGGTTAAACGATTCCACGAGCGTCCCGATTTCATCGGTCGCCTTGGCTTGAATGCGCACGGACAAGTCGCCCTGCGCAATCGCTTTCGTCGCCTCCGCCAGACGCTGAATCGGGACTGTGATCCCACGCGCAACATAAAAACCGAACCAGGTTGCGCTGAACAAGATCATCACCGTAATGACCGCCACCAGAAGATAGGCCCCCGCCTTGATCGGATTTTTCATGGCCTTGAGTTGCTTGTACTCGGCATATTGGCGACCGATACTCTCCATCTTTCCCAGTAACGACTCAGGAACATAGGCATCGACCACCACCACGCCGTCGATCTCCCCGCGATGCACACTGGAGGCAATGGGAACGCCCGCACGCACCAACCGCCCAGTCTGTGCTTCTTGCACGGAGGTCAGTTCCTGCTTTCCGTTGATCACCTGCAACACCAGTTGACCGATGGGTAGATCGAGAATCGACGACGGCACCTCAGGATTGAGCGCCTTGGTTAAGGTTTCCATCTTGGCGGAAAAGACTTCGATGCCCGCCACCCCATATTCCGACCGCTTCCTGGAAATGGCGGCAACGAGGAGATCACGCTGTTCCGGAGACAAGAGCTCCTCGCGGAAGATCTCATGGCTGATCGCTCGCGCGCTATTGATGGCAAGAGTCACGTGGCCGGCATGATGCATCCTGGCCACTTCATAGGAATCCTTCATGACATGTTCAATCTGATCATTGAACCAGACATCGACCGCCTTGTTCACCAAGCCGCTCGCGACGAGAGCAAGCAGCACCGTGGGGATCAAGGCGAAACCGATAAAGGCCGCGACCAACTTCGCACGAAATCCGGAACCGACCAGGCGGTGACGGCGCTCAAAATAGGCCTTGATCAGATTTCTCGACAGCAGGAGAGTCAGAACCACGAACCCGATGAGGTCCAAATTGACCAGCAACAACACGAAGGCATAACCGGTGCTGGGAAGGAAGGAATCGGATGATTCACCGTTCGGGACGACGGTCTGAGAATAGTACACCGTCAAGGCCAGGCAAGGCAGGAGGAGAATGAGAACAATCCATACAGGCCGGAGATTCGGCTTGCGGGGTTCACCGTCCGGCGGGGATTCCGCCCGGCGCGCAACTGCTACAGGCTTTTCTGACAAGGGTGCTCCCACTGATGGTCCGACCGAACGTCCGCGTCCCAACCGGAATCCTTTGGTGACCTGATCATGGACCGCCCTGACGAAGTGTACCCTGCCCGTTATGGTGCTATCACACTATAGCGAATTTCGTGGAGAGTCTCAAAAGGGACCGGCAGTGAGATTCGAACCCCTGTGGCACCCCTCGGCTGTACCAAAGGTGGAAATCTCACGGGAGCATCAGTCGGGCACTTGATTCAGGTAAGATCGGCGGCCGTGGTCACGGTGTCCGGGTGGATTGCTGCCCTGGAGAAAGACTGACAAATTTCATGCGCAGCGCGTACAGCATATCGGTCAGCACACCCTGTTCATCCGCCGTCAAATTGCCGCGCGTCTTTTCTTCGAGCATCGAGAGAAGATCAATGATTTCCTTGGCCTGCGGCAAGTTAACAGGACCCGGTGGTTGCTGCGGGCTTAGCTGCTCTCCCATCAACATCAGGGCCGACGAACTCATTGAGATGACAAATGAAGAAAAGTTTGCCGGAAGCTGAGTGTCATGTGATGCATGTGAGAAATGCTCCTCCGCCATCGAAGGAGCAGGTGAGGACGGCGATGCGGGCGCTGCGCTTGCCGGCGGGGGAGGCTCCCCGCGGCCACGACGATCACGAATGACGAAACCTTGTTCCTCTTCGCGGCTCATGGGTCCCCTCGGATGCCGCTCACTCAGAAGGCGGTACCCTACCATAGGCTTCCTGACTCCGCAACCTGCACGGACCCGTTGAAGCCCTGCAAGAAGTCAGTATAATGGGTCGCGGAGGGTCCGGATTTGTCAAGTTCTTTTGATCGCGTCGTAGAAATCATGGCCACTCTTCGGGCGCCGGGCGGATGCCCCTGGGACCGCAGACAAACCCATGAATCGTTGCGACCCTACCTCCTCGAAGAAGCGTATGAAGTTCTCGAAACCATCGATCAACGGGAGACGACCAAGCTGAAGGAAGAACTGGGTGACCTCCTCCTCCAAGTATTGTTCCATAGTCAGATCGCGACCGAGAAAGGCACATTTACGGTCAACGATGTCGTGCAACAGCTCGGCGACAAACTCGTCAGACGCCATCCGCACGTATTCCACGATCCCGCCTCCGATCATGAAGTAATGAACGCCGATCAAGTCGTGCATCGATGGGAAGAAATCAAACGCGCTGAACGACAGGCGTCGGGGAAATCGGAATCCGTACTCCAAGACATCCCTAAGGCACTGCCGGCACTTCTGCGGGCCTTTCAAGTACAGGCACGCGCGGCACGTGTTGGTTTCGACTGGCCCGATACTCCACAGGGATTGAAACAGGTGTTCGACAAGATCGAAGAGGAATTGCGCGAGTTGCGTGATGCGTGGAGTGCGCAGCATGACCAGGCTGAGATCGGCTCATCTGTCCCGCGCCCCGTTTCTCAGCAGCAGGCCGTGACTGCGGAATTCGGCGATGTTCTTTTCTCTCTGGTCAACTTTTCACGGCACCTCAAGGTCAATCCGGAGGACGCGCTTCGACAAGCCACAAACCGGTTCGCCGAGCGCTTCCGACATATTGAGGATGAGGCGGCCAAGTCAGGCCGTACGATTAATGAACTCTCTCTTGAGGAAATGGACCGGCACTGGGAGACCGCCAAGGCCTTAGCCCGCAATGACGGCCAAGACACCGGCATTGCTCAGGATTCCGAGGAGACCCAACGATGAGTGACGAACAGAGTCCCTATCAGGAAGGGAAACGAGCGGGACTGCATCCGCTCATCGTCGTCTTCGGAGCCATCCTCACGATGTGGCTTTTGATCGCGCTGGCTGTGCCCAGCGGTAAGCAGAAGCAGGCGACGGGGCCGGAAATTTCTCAGGTGGTCACGGAGGATCCGGATGCGGCCCCGGTCATGTACAAAGTGCAGGCGACGTTGCCCGATGTCAATGCGCTCAGTATCGTGGTTCCCGCCGAAGCGACCAACAGTCAGATTGTCGGCCTGCTCAAACGCCTCCGGCAAGCCCGGTTGGATCAAACCCTTTCTTCATTACTTCCCGAAACCAGTCCGGGCCACAAACTGGGCGGGCACGCGATCGCCGACATCTACGTCTTTTCCGATCCGACCTACGCCAAACCGGACGCACTCCGTACGCTGTCGCGTGGTGCTCATGCACCGGGAGAGTTGTATCCGCAGTCAGTGCCCTTCGAGGTCGGAATGGAGCAGGTGCGGGGCCATTACCGGATCGACTTGAACGATACCGGAAATCCCGACTCCGGGTCGTTGGGGTTTGCGGATGACTCGGGAATCCATTCCAAACTTTATCGACGTATCTTCTGATGGGTCGGACCACGAAAGAAGGCGGCTCCCTCCTTCGTAATTTCTTTTCCCGGGCAGGTAGTGGGGTGACATTCGACTGTGTCCTCCACCACCAGTATCCATAGAATCCGATGGCCCGGTCAGAGGCCCACAACCTTGCGAATTTCTTCTCGTAATGTGGCCTGTTCGGCCTGCACCCATGCCTCCAATTGAGGGAAGAGATAGGCTAGCGGTCCGACAAACGGTGCGATCAGGACATCACGACGTTCCGACAACATGCCTTCCCTGTCTCCAATCCGAAGCTTCTGGTCGGCAATATGCCGCGTAAGCAGTCGGTTGAGCAGCATGTGCTGCCCCGGCGTCCCCCCCACCGTCCCCACGATCCGATTCTTGACGACATCCAACTCTTCGGTGACGGCAACCTTGACACGAACGGCAAACGGTGTCGCCCATGTCGGACGTTGAATCGAATAGTCAAACGAGAACACGGATTCACGAGGCTCGCGAAAGGGTCCGGTCACGTCCGTAATAGCGAATGTCGTATCCATAACGGTGCTCTTTCCTCATATACTGTGTGAACGCACAGGTGTCTGTGTGAGAAATACGCCTCACGATGATACCGTTCGTCCCGCTTCTCACGCGGCTGGTGTGCGGAGATAGTCGACGAGATGCGCGGCGACCGCATTCCCCTCTTTTATGCAATCCGGAATGCCAACTCCACGATAGGCAGCCCCCGTGACGGCAAGACCAGGAAAGCGACCTAACGCCGCCTCAATCCGACTCACACCTTCCAGGTGGCCGAGTCTATATTGAGGCATGGCGCGAATCCAACGGTTCACTTCCACATATCGAGGAGATGCATCCAACCCCGCAATGGCCTTGAGGTCTCGACGTACTCGATCGATAAGCGATGCATCGTCAGATTGAAGAATCGATTCGCGTCCGACCCCCCCCACATAGCACCGTACAGACAGATCGGTGGGCGGGGCACGATATGGCCATTTCAGGGACGTCCATGTGGCAGCAAGAAGATCCCGCCCTTCGCTGCGGGGAACCACAAATCCCGAGCCTTCAAGCCTGGTCTGCACCGTCCGAGTGTCATAGACCAGCGAGATCGTTGCGGTTGAGGCGTACGGGATCTGCTCCATCAGACCCGCGGCGAGCGGACTCAACGGCCGAACCAGATCCGCGGTCTCATAGGCCGGCGTCGCCAGCACCAAGGCCTCCGCGGATAGGGGCGACCCATCCTCACAGATGATGTCATACATCCATCGCCCGAGTTGATGGGAGCGGACCCGCAGAGCCGCAACGCGCACACCTGAGCGAAGGATGACCCCTTCCCGGCGCAAGCGATCCACGAGCGCAACGATCAGCTGGCTCAATCCATCGCGAAGCGTCACGAACATGGTCCGTTGACATGCCGTGCCCCCTGTCATCGTTGTCCGGACTCGCCGGCTCGCCATCATGCCGCGAATGATGCTCCCGTATTGTTGTTCGAGCTCGGGAAACCGGGGAAACGTCGCGCGAAGACTCATCTGCTCCGCATCGCCGGCGTAAATGCCTGCCATTAAAGGCTCGATGAGCCGTTCGAATGCCTCGGCGCCGAAACGCCGGCGGAAGAAGTGTGCGAGCGATTCATCTTCCGTTGATCGGTACTTCGGGAGCACCAGGTCCAATCCCATCCGGGCGAGGCCGTACCATGACAGCAATCCACTGCGTAAGAACGGACCCAATTGCCCGGGGACAAACGTCACCAGTCCCTCAGGCAATTCATGCAAACGGCCGCGCGAAAATACGAAAGCCTTCTTCTCCATTGGATTCGTGTTGATCAACTGTCCGCTGAGGCCCAACTGCTCGCATAATTCCAATCCCGATGGTTTTTGCGACAGAAAGGAATCGGGGCCGGCTTCCATGACCAAGTCGCCGACACGATGGGTGATTATTTTCCCTCCCCATGAAGGGGCCGATTCGACCACCGTACAGGTGGGCGAGAGGCCTACTCTAGCCGCTTCCCGTCGAAGGGCGAAGGCCGTGGCAAGACCCGAAATACCACCGCCTACTATGACGACTGATGTGGGGATACCCGTCACGGGTTAGAAGGAGGCGCAGTCATACATGTCGTACAACGTTCGAGAACTCCTTACCATTTTGTGCTGTCAACGGACAGGGGACGATTCGTGAGCCTCGATCACGGACGCCAGAGTTTCGATCAGCGGAAGGGATGCATTCAGCATTGGAATCCGTTCAAGCTGCATCCCTTTGCGGCCGGCGGACTCTTTGAGTTCGATATCGAGATCGTACAACGTTTCAACATGATCGCAGATGAATCCGATCGGGGCGACCAGGACGTGCCGGTGCCCTTCACCATGTAAGTCCTCCAAGGCGTTTTCAATCGTAGGACCAAGCCACTTTTCTCCGGAGCGTCCCTGACTCTGGTACGCGAACCGAGCCGTTCCTGTCCCCAAGTGATCCTGCACCGCTTTGACCGTGGCCTGAACTTCATCCGGATAAGGATCGTTCAGTTCCACAATACGCTCCGGGAGGCTGTGCGCAGTGAACAGAATCGGCACGTGCGGTCGTGCGTCCGGTGAAAATTTCTGCAGTCCCACCTGAACATTCTCGGCAATGGCCTGAATCAATCGTGGATGCCGGTGCCAGCTGGTCACATAACTGATCGGAGTTTCGTCCGTCATCGCTTGCCGAGCTTCTTCAATCTTCTTCATATAGGCGCCCACACTCAAAGCCGAATACTGCGGAGCCATGCAGAGACCGATGATACGTTCTGGAAGATCATCGATCAGCTCGGCATAGGTCTCCTTGATAAAGGGATGCCAATGGCGCAGCCCCACGTAACAGCGGAATCGTTCTCCGCCGGGGCCGTTCAGTTTCTGCTCCAGCTGTCCCGCCACACTCCGTGTAATGTCCAAAACCGGAGATTTTCCCCCTGTGCGGCGATACCGCTCGCGGATTTCTTCCACGAGTTCAGGCGGCGTGGGACGACCGCCTCTGACATCCGTAAGGTAGGATTCGACGCTTTCGAGCCGATCAGGCCCCCCCATTGCCATCAATAATATTGCGATCGGTCGTTGTGGCCCGGGCATCAGGAAACCCCTTCATGAATGAGAAATACGCAATCAGAATGAACGATTGAAAATCGGATACGACATCTTCGTTTGTATGGTGGGCCTCATCGCGCGCTTAGCTTGTGCACCATATCCACCGTAGCCGCGACATGCTCGACAGGAGTCTGCGGAAGAATCCCGTGACCCAAATTGAAAATATGGCCAGGTCGTCCGTCGACCTTCCGCAGAATGTCTTCCACGCGCCGCTCGATTTCGTGGGGAGGTCCGAATAGCGCAACCGGATCCAAATTCCCCTGCACGGCAATATCATGCCCGACAGCGGCCCAGGCGGCATCAAGGGGCACCCGCCAATCGATCCCTATCACCGTCCCGCCGGCCTTGCGCATTGCTCCAAGAATGGCGGTGGTGCCGGTCCCGAAATGAATCATGGGTACGTCTTCGCGCTTCAGGCCATCGAAAATCAACTGGACGTGAGGCACGACATATTCTGCGTAGTCTGCGGCCGAGAGACAACCCACCCAGCTATCGAACAGTTGGATGGCCTGGGCTCCCGCTCTGATTTGTCGCCGCAGGTAGCCGACGACAACCCTGGCCAACTTGTCCAACAAGCGATGCCAGCTTTCCGGTTCCCGGTACATCATTTGTTTGGTCAATACATAATTGCGCGAACCGCCGCCTTCGATGGCATAACTGGCCAATGTGAATGGCGCACCAGCGAATCCGATCAATGGCACACGCTTGTTCAACATGCGACAGGCTACGACGATCGCCTCCGCGACGTACTGCAATTCCTCTCCATCGATCAGCTTTAGCCGATCGACGTCTGCCCGAGTCCGGACGGGATTATGGATGACCGGGCCCTCACCTTCTGCAAACTCAAGTTCCAGACCCATGGCCTCGAGGGGCAGCAAGATATCTGCAAAAATGATGGCGGCATCGAGCGCGAATCGCTCAATGGGCTGCAGCGTCACACGTGCGGCCAGTTCCGGGGTCTTGCACAATTCCAGGATGGAATGTTTGGCGCGTAGCGCGCGGTATTCGGCCATGTAGCGTCCGGCCTGGCGCATAAACCACACCGGAGTACAATCGACCTGTTCCCGACGACACGCCTTGAGGAAGCGATCCTTCATGAGGAGCCCGCATTCTAGTGGTCAAGCGGAAGAAGTGTCAAATACACGGAATCGACGACAGCCAATAATTCCTCAATAACTCATGAGGTTTGCCGATGGGCCGGGAGAGACCTTGCGGCTGCATCCCCATGACGAAAAAAATTGTACATTTTCGACACAAACCATGTATAATGCCGTGCTAAGTACATCTGCTCCTAGGCCAATTCTCATACGTAGCGTTTCCACATTCGGCCTAAGTGGCCCCCCGGCTTCTTCATCACGCGCCGCGGTGTTTGGCAGTCTGATCGGGACGACGGCGCTCCATCAAACCAACGTCCATTACCGATCCGCACATCCTCTGGAGGTGACATGAGAGACAACATACGAGCCTTGCCCTTGTCGAAAGGCTCCGCTTCTTGGCTCACGATACGGCGCTGGTTTGATTCTTGGGCAGGTCTCGAGCACTTCAGGATAGAGGGTCCACCTCGTGTTGACTGGTTGCGCTGCGTACCCCTCGTTGCCGTACATGTGATGTGTCTCGCCGTATTTTGGGTAGGATGGAGCTGGACAGCAGTCGCCGTTGCCGCTGGATTCTATGTCCTGCGCATGTTCGCCATCACGGGATGGTACCATCGCTATTTCTCGCACCGGACATTTAAGACCAGCCGCGCATGCCAGTTTGTCTTCGCCGTCCTAGGATCATCCTGCGCCCAACGGGGTCCCTTATGGTGGGCCGGTCACCATCGCCATCATCACATCGCTTCCGATACCATCGATGATGTCCATTCTCCTCGGCATGGTGGTTTCATTTGGTCGCATATCGGATGGTTCACCTCCCAAACCCACTACGCCCCCCGGCTGAAAAGCATTAGGGATTTCGCGAAATTTCCCGAACTGCGATTTTTGGATCGATTTGACGTCCTGGTTCCGACTCTAGCCGGCTTCGGCATGTTCGGACTTGGAGCCCTTCTTGAATCCTACGTGCCCGGTCTCGGAACCAACGGTCCGCAGATGCTGATTTGGGGGTTTTTCATTTCGACGGTTGCCCTGGTCCATGGCACATGCACAATCAATTCGCTCTCGCATCAATACGGGTCCCAACGGTATGAAACTGGAGACGACAGTCGTAACAATTTCTGGCTGGCGCTGATCACGCTCGGGGAAGGATGGCACAACAACCATCACTATTACCCGGCATCCACCTGCCAAGGTTTCTACTGGTGGGAGATCGACATCACGTATTACGCTTTAAAAGCAATGGAGGCGATAGGACTGGTCTGGGACGTCCGTGATGTCCCGATGCACGTGCGAGAGGGAACGAGTAAAGCTGCCTAGGATCCCGAGACTATCGATAGACCCCGGCATTACACACAATCCGGCTCCGTTTTGTCCCGCTCCAGTCTGTACAACCCGCTCAACGCTGCACGTATTCTTCGGCTTTCACCGTTGATTCCGGCCAGATCGGCCTCATTCGCAATCCACGCATCGCCGGGCGCAAGTTCGATCCGATAGTGATTTTTCCTGAGTGAGAACCATTCGATATAGGGGTGCGGCGACAGATGAGGGTGGGGGTCGAAGGAAATCAGGCTCACATCACCAATTTGAGGCGACTCAACATCGCTCAGCACATGTCCGGCCATCTCTTCATCTTCGTATCGGCTATTCCGAAACCGAATCGCTTGCCCTGCAATCTCTCCCCGAAAATCACCGGCGAGGAACACGTCTACTCCTCCGATGCCGGCAACGCTCACCTTTCCCACCACCGTACCCGGTATTCGGTTGTCGAGAAACCCCTCCTCTACCCACCGTCCATTTCCAAACTTCTGCGCCATACCACCTTACCTCCTCATGCAATAGGGGCCGATTCAGCAGCGAGGGATTCAGGCCGGACAATCGATGGGTGGAGGAGAGAACCAACCATGACCCCGATGAGGATGAAGCCGCTGCCGATCCATCCTTGCGGGTTCATGGATTCTCCGAGAAACAACCAGGCCAGCCAGGCGGCGTAGGCCGGTTCAATTGAGAACAGCAACGATACTTCTTGCGCCGGAACCAACCGCTGAGCCCACATCTGCACGGCAAAGGCGCCAGTGGCTAAGACGCCGGTCACAGTCAGGGCGACAAGAAGAACGGGTGTCGGTTCGAATGCGCTCGGCGCTGGTGATTCCCAGGCCATCATCCCCATCATCGCCATCGTGACGAAAACGAGTTGCCATGAGAAGACCGCCACAGGGTCAGCCACCCGCGTGAACCGTTCCAGGCAGGCAATGTGGGCGGCAAAAGCCGCCGCGCAGCCTACCGTCAGCAGATCGCCGATATTCACATCCGCTGACGGCTCGATCAGCAACCACAATCCCACCAACGCGAGCCCGATTCCCCACCAAACCCGCGCCTGTAATCGCTTCAAATAGAGTGGAACGAACACGACATAGAGTGCGGTGATGAACGCAGAATTCGACGCGCTGGTATAGCGGAGGCCGACCGTTTGAAGCACATAACCCAAGAACAGCCAGACAGTCGCAATGAGACTGATTCTAAGGGTGAACCGGTCTCGCGGGATGGACCGTCCACTGATCCATACGACCGCAAGGACCACTGCGGTACCGAGGAGAAACCGGAGAAAAAGAAAGGTCAGAGGCGGGACCTGTTCAAGCACGGCCTTGGTGGCAGGAAACGTCGCGCCCCACACGAGGGTGGTGAGGAGAATCGCAAATCGCGGCATGGATGAGAAAGGCAGTTATGAGTTGTCAGTGCTGAGTTAGGTGTTCGTCTGATTCACATCTGATCTCAGAATCCACAATTCAGAGCCCATCATGCAAGACTCATAACTCAAACCTCAGAACTTTCCTTATCACGGCTTGCACAAAGGACAGCGCCGTTCCTCCGTTGTTCCGGCCTGCTCCAGTGCCAGAAGCGCCCGTTCTTTGTCCGGATAGTCGAACCATCCCCCTTCCCAGAAATCGCTCGTGGATACGCCGGAAGGGATCTCCGAACAGCGTTCCCGATGGAGGGTGGCCCGATCATTAGCCCGTGCAATATGTACCCAATAGATCATAATGATCGTGCTCGTCTCCTGCCATCCGCGGAGACACCTACCCTATCACGCCCCTACGCGGCCGGCAACGTCACCTGTCACGTCTCGTTCGCGGAACCTCGGAGTGCTGCACTGAAGATTGGGAGAGCTGGGGAAAGATCTTATGGCAGGAGCTGCCACTCATCCTTTTCAATCACGACCTTCGCGCCGGTATTCAATTTCTTGATATCGTGCTTTTCAAACAAACGCATGTATCGGTCGATCCGATCCGGATCATCGATTCGCTCTTCCTGCATGATGCCACTCGACCCCTTATACCGACGGATCAACAGGGACATAACAGATTTCCTCCAATTCTGGACTCGCCTTTGCAATCATAGTTTGGGTACAATAGTGCAAACAAGTTCGGCCGGTCAAGGGCTTACGGAATCCAAGCACAGAGTGGCAAAGAAGCCCTGGACCTTCGTGCAATAAGGAGTGCTTCCCATGCCGGTCTATGAATATCGCTGCGAAAAATGCGAGCACCAATTCGAGGCTACCCAATCGGTGCATGCAAGGCCAGAGGACACAGTTTGTCCCCACTGTCGGGCACAGAGCGCAACACGGATTCTGTCGGCATTTTCCTCGACCATCAAAGGGGATCATAAGCCCGGCTTCAAGGAAATGAAGGCCTACAGCATGCTCAATGAGCGTATGAGCAAGTTCTCGAAACTTCCACCTATGATGGGAAAACGCGAGTCTCCGCCACCGAACATGACTATGCCCCCGGACAGTGGTGAAACCGGTGGGTCCGAGCAAGGCGGGCCATCGGGGTCTTCCTAGCCACGGAGCCAATTAATGAATTCATGTTATTCGACTCTCTGGCCGATGCAACTGCCAGTGAGCGATCCTGTCGGAAAGGAACGGTACTCAGCGTGATCCACGGAAGACTCCTCGCAATGTGCATCGGCCTTGTTCTCCTGTTCCCCTCTTTCCTTAGGGCTCAAGTCTCAGGATCGCTGATCATCGCCGGAAACGGTCCGGAAATGACGACCATGGAATCGCTTGCCCGTGCGTTTGAAAAAACGAATCCCCGAGCCTATGTGGATGTCATTTGGGATGAAAATTCTAAACCGATCGACATGGTCAAATCGGGCCAGGCACACATTGCCGTCACCGGGGCCGGCGACGAGGAGTTGATGGCGTCACAAATCGCGTGGGATGGAATTGCGGTCGTCGTCCATCTCTCCAATTTTACGAAGGAGGTCACCACCCAGCAGGTGGCGGACATTTTCTCAGGAAAACTCAAAACGTGGTCGGATCTGGGAGGGCCCGATACTAAAATCCTGCTGATCGATCGCCCGCGCAACCAGAACGTACGGGAGGCCTTCGAGCAACACCTCGGTATCAGTGGAAAGATTCCTGACACCGCAAAAACGATTGCGCGAGACGACAAGGTGATTAAGACCATCGTCGGCACGCTCCCTCCCTTGTCGGCAGTGTCCTATCTCTCCCTGAGGCAGGCCCTCGACTCCGTGAATTCCGGGGTCGCAGTCCGTCTCCTCCCCCTGGACAAAGTTGAACCCGAGCTGCCCACCGTCAAGGACGGGCGATATACGCTGCGACGTCCCGTGTTGCTCCTGTCGAAAAAGGAGACCAACCCGCTCGTGGAAGCCTTTCATCAATTCGCTGTGTCCGAGGCGGGACAGAAGATCGTGTCGGACATGTATACGTCGCTCAAGACTAGGTAGGGACCGGAAAGGAGGATTACATGCGGATTCATTATATGCTTCTTTCGATAGTGGCCGTCCTCGGAGTTCTGGCACTCCCGGCAGTAACGCTCCGAGCCCAGGACGGGTCGACCGTCGAAGGGACCGGCTTTACGCTCTTCGACACGGAATCAATCAAGGGATTTGACGAGACGAAGGTTGAAAAGGATCCGGTGTGCGATCGCTCGAAACGTCCTGGCATCTCCAAGGTTGAACCGGACAAGGCGAAACCCGGCGAGAAGGTGACCATCAAGGGCGAAAACTTTGGTACCAAAGAGTGCTTTCACGGTGTGACCTTCAGCGCTGCCTCGAAGGAGAAGGTCGAATACAAATATCTCAATGAGACGACGATCGAAGCCACCGTCCCCGAAGTCAAGGCGGGCATGTCGTTCATCATCGTCGTGGCTGGCGGCGGCAGCGCCCAATCTAAGCCCTTATTGATAAAAGCCAAATAAGCAACGGAGAGGTGCAGGTAGGAATGGCCGCTTGCGCGTACCTTCCTGCTACCTCTCCCGCGCCCCACCCCTCAGGCTCGACAACTCTCTTGATCCTATGCTAGGTTACGCCGTCTTTTTTCATCCCCACGCCTGAGCGACACGCGCCGGGCATTTCTTACGAGACGCCCATGTTCCGCAAAATCTTGATTGCCAATCGAGGCGAAATAGCCATGCGGATCATCCGCGGCTGCCGCGAACTCAATATCGCCACCGCCGCGATCTTTTCCGATGCCGATTCTACAGGCATTTACGTCAAGAAGGCTGACGAGTCCTATCTCGTCGGACCAGGTCCGGTCAAAGGCTTTCTTGACATGAAGCAGATCGTCGATCTCGCCAAGCGTATCGGTGCGGATGCCATTCATCCCGGCTATGGGTTTCTTTCTGAAAACGACAAGTTCGCACGGTTGTGCAAGGACTCGGGCATCACCTTTATCGGCCCTTCGCCTGAGGCCATTTTTTTGATGGGCAATAAGGTGAAGGCACGCGAAATTGCCAAACAAGCCGGTGTGCCGATCGTCCCCGGCACGGAAGGAGGCGTGAGCACGACCGAGGAAGCCCTGGCCTTTGCCCGCAGCGCCGGCTATCCCGTCATGATCAAAGCCAGTGCCGGAGGCGGGGGGCGGGGCCTGCGCGTTGTGCGTTCCGACGAGGAACTGCGAGAAAACATGGAGGTGGCCTCACGGGAGGCCCAGGCGGCATTTGGCGACGGCGGTATCTTCATCGAGAAGTATATCGAACGTCCCCACCATATCGAATTCCAAATCCTGGCGGACAAACACGGCAATATTATTCACCTCGGGGAACGTGATTGCTCCATTCAGCGGCGCCACCAGAAACTCATCGAAATTGCGCCTTCGCTCATCCTCACGGCCAAGCTGCGCGCCCAAATGGGCGAGGCCGCGATCGCGATGGCCCGAACCGTGGAGTACGACAATGCCGGCACCGTCGAGTTTCTCCTGGATCAGGACGGGCATTTCTATTTCATGGAAATGAATCCACGCCTTCAGGTCGAACATACGGTCACCGAGCAAATTACGGCCATCGACATCGTGCGCAACCAGATTTCTATTGCCGCCGGCAAGCCGTTGGAGATTCGGCAGAAGGATGTCACCTTGCAGGGCCATGCCATTCAATGCCGCATCAACGCCGAGGATCCTCGGAATAATTTCATGCCCTGCACAGGAACCGTGACGGCGTATCTGTCGCCGGGCGGCATCGGCGTTCGCATTGACGGCGCCGTCTACAAGGATTATACGATTCCGCCTTACTACGACGCTCTCCTGGCCAAGTTGACGGTCAGGGGACGGACATGGGAGGAGACGGTGAGCCGCATGCGACGGTCTCTCGAAGAGTATGTACTCCGCGGAGTCAAGACGACGATCCCGTTTATGAAAAACATCATGATGGAGCAGGATTTTCGCGCAGGCCACTTCGATACATCCTACTTGGAGACACATCCGGATCTTTACCAGTACGAAGAATCCGAAGACCCTGAGGACCTCGTGCTAGCCCTCTCCGCCGCAATTGCCGCCTACGAAGGGCTCTGACTCGTAGACTTCTCGAACTTACTCACAGGCCCCTCATCCTCAAACCCAATAGCGAGCGCTGAACGATGGCAAAAAGAAAACAGAAACCTCAGCCCAGCGGTAAGAAATCCTCCCGGATCAAGGTTGCGGCCCCTCGTCGCCGGCCTTCCGTCGCTGTCGAAAAGACTGCCCTTCAGATCGACCCGTCGCCAAAGAAAAAACTCCTCATCACGGACGTTGCCTTTCGAGACGGACATCAGTCCCTGCTGGCGACCCGCATGCGCACCGAAGATATGTTGCCGATTGCGCAGAAACTAGACACCGTGGGCTATTGGTCGTTGGAGGTGTGGGGCGGCGCCACGTTCGACACCTGTCTGCGCTTTCTCAAGGAAGACCCGTGGGAACGGCTGCGGGCACTGCGGGCCGCAATGCCCAATACCAGACTACAAATGTTGCTGCGCGGCCAGAACCTGGTCGGGTACCGTCACTATGCGGATGATGTGCTTGAAAAGTTCATCGAACGGTCAGCGGCCAATGGCATCGACGTCTTCCGCATCTTCGACGCGTTGAACGATGTCCGCAATCTGGATCGGGCTATCCGGGAGGTCAAATCCAATGGCAAACATGTCGAGGCCAGTATCTGTTACACCGTGAGCCCCGTTCATCACGTCGATCGGTTCGTTACCATGGCCAAGCAGCTCGAAGACCTGGGCACGGATACGCTGTGTATCAAGGACATGGCGGGATTGCTGGCCCCACTCGATGCCTACCACCTGATCCGGCGGTTAAAATCAGCGGTCAAAGTTCCGATCCACCTTCATACCCACTACACCTCAGGCATGGCTTCCATGTCCTCGCTTATGGCCATTATGGGCGGCCTGGACATGTTGGATACGGCGGTCTCCCCGCTGGCCGGGGGAACATCGCACCCGCCGACCGAAACCGTGGTCGCGACGTTGCGAAATACTCCCTACGACACAGGTCTCGACCTCAAACAGTTCGAGCCGATCACCGAGCATTTCCGGACCGTCCGCCGAAAATACCGGCAGTTCGAAAGCGATTTCACGGGCGTCGACGCAGAAATTTTGACCTCCCAAATTCCGGGCGGTATGTTGTCCAACCTGGCGGCTCAACTTGCGGAGCAGAATGCGCTCGACCGGATGAAAGAAGTCCTGGATGAAGTTCCCCGCGTCCGGAAAGACATGGGCTATCCACCGCTGGTCACGCCGACAAGCCAGATCGTGGGTACCCAGGCTACGCTGAATGTGCTGACCGGTGAACAGGGCGACCGGTACAAAGTCATTACCACGGAAACGAAAAACTACTTCTTGGGTCTCTATGGCAGAGCCCCCGGTCCGGTGGATAAAGAAGTGATGGCCCGGGCCATCGGCGACGAGGAACCGGTCAAGGGGAGACCGGCCGACCGGCTGGATCCCGAGTTGGACACGATCAGAAAAGATTTACCACCATCCGCGACCTCGCTGGAGGATCAACTATCCTTCGCGCTATTTCCGGCCATCGCGCGGGACTTCTTCGAGGCACGGGAACGAGGCGAATTACGACCGGATCCGTTGGAATCCTCGGAAGTCAAAGGTCCTGCCGTCGCACACGATTTGCACCTGGCGCCTGCCGAGTTCAACATCACCGTGCACGGAGA
The DNA here is from genome assembly GCA_040510255.1 of Nitrospiraceae bacterium. Lineage (GTDB taxonomy): Bacteria > Nitrospirota > Nitrospiria > Nitrospirales > Nitrospiraceae > DASSBQ01. Next base: position 26,188 of record JBEVJJ010000151.1, read on the forward strand.
AACGTATCACGTCCTGGTATCCGGGTCCGGGCGCAAGTCGGACGGACGCAAACCGTATTACATCCGAGTCAATGATCGACTGCAGGAAGTCTCTCTAGAACCCTTGCAGGAAGTGCTCGCAGGGGTACCCGAACCGCCGGAGGCAGGGAGCCTAGCTAAACCCAAGCGTCCGAAACCGACGAAGCCGGGTGACGTCGCGCCTCCCATGCCGGGCCGCGTGGTCAAGGTCCTGGTCGCCGAGGGCAGCACCGTTGCCACAGGTGATCCGTTACTCATCATTGAAGCGATGAAGATGGAGAGCAGGGTTCCCGCACCGATCGACGGCCGGGTCACCGCGATTCTGGTCACGGAAGGTGACAACGTCAAGATCGACGAGACTCTGATTCAATTGGAGTAATCGGTGAATGCGCCGGAGGGCGTTCTCCGAAATTCTGCATGGTGCGACGCGTCCCACCGCCGCTGTTCTCCTATTCGCAACGGTACTCATGGACAGCTGCTCATCCCGTCCGGACATTCCTCCCTGGTTCGATTCCATCCAACGTCTGCCGATCCATACCGCCTCGGTCCATGGTCAACGCCTGGCCTATCTCGACCAGGGACAAGGACCGCCTGTCATTCTCCTGCATGGATTTGGCGGCTCCATGTGGCAATGGGAATACCAACAGGCCGCCCTGTCGACGCGATATCGAGTCGTAACTCTCGACCTCCTGGGATCCGGCCTGTCTGACAAACCGGGTATAGAGTACAGCCCCCATACCTTGATTCAGTATCTTCGTAGCTTCATGCACGAACTCGGCTTGGAACGCGTCACCTTGGTAGGGAATTCCATGGGTGCCGGACTGGCGATGGCCTTCGCTCTCTCCGATCCGGATAAGGTGGACCGGCTGGTCTTAATTAGTGGCCTGCCGCCCCACGTTGAAGAAGCCCTGGCCAGCCCCATTATGAAACGGGCCGTGCACATACGCGCCCCTGTGTGGCTCGCCGAGTTCGGGAGCTGGCTGTTCGGCTCCCGTCCGGCGGAGAAGATCCTGAAAGAAATTGTCTTTGACCATACCCTTCTGACTCCTGCCGTGATGGAGCGGTCTATTCGAAACCGCCGCACGCACGGATTCATCCGGCCGCTGATGTCGCTCTGGGATCATCTTCCACAATGGGAATCCGCATTCGCCCCGCGTCTGAACACCATCACGCATGCCACATTGATCCTCTGGGGCGAGGAGGACCGGCTGTTTCCTCCTCACGTGGCCAAGGACATCCACACATTGATTCCGGGTTCCACATTACAGCTGATTCCCAGAGCAGGCCACATTCCGCAATGGGAGCGGCCCGACATGGTGAATGGGTTCATCCTCAGTTTTCTCGAATCTTGACATAGGCCCGAAGCCAGTACATAAACTGTCCCACATTCATCGTGCATCATTGCATGCTTACGAGGTCACCATGAACAGGCCATTGTTTCGGTTCTGGCCGGGGATGTTTGCCGCGCTTGCGTTGCTCGCGTCGGCGTCATGCGGCACACCCGATCGCCTGCCGGGTTCAGAATTTACGTATAAGGTCATGCCGGTTGCAAACGGGACCATCAACGCAGGCGAGGGCAACAATGTGCTCTCTCAAGGTAAACCGTTGATGTTGTCCGGGAAGGGCACCAAGATCGGAGCCAAGCTGCATGACGTCAAGCTCACTCAAATCGATCTCGCGCTCGTGAGCATCACCGACACAAAGGGAAAAGGGAAGGTCCGAATCATCAGCGTGGTGCCCTCCATCGATAAGGAAATGTACGGACAGCAAACCCATTACCTGTCCGAAAAGAACAAGGGCTTGGATAAGATCGTCGAGTTGATCACGATCAGCATCGATACTCCGTTTGCGCAGAGGCGCTTTGCCGAAGAAGCCAAGATCACCAATGTCACTTTCCTGTCGGACTACCGGGGAGCGGACTTCGGAAAGGCGCATGGACTCTACCTCAAGGATCCACATATCCTGACGCAAGCTGTGATGGTGGTCGATGCAGCTAATATCGTCCGCTATCTTCAAGTCACGCCCGAACTGGCCCAACTGGCGGATATGGACGAAGCCTTTCGCTTCGCGCGCACGCTGGTGACCGCCAGCTGATTCGAGGCGATCGCGGCATCTCTGTCGGGGCGACATCGATCAGCATGGGCTGATTTCCGTTTCAAATGCCCAGTGCTTCGTTCCCCACGCCCTCGACAGGGCCCTAGAATAGGAAGAGCAAAGAATCGCCCGCGCCTCGCAACGGCAAGGAAACGATGTCCCATTACGACATGCTCGTCATCGGTACCGGCCCAGCTGGACAAAAGGCCGCTATTCAAGCCTCCAAACTCGGGAAGACCGTCGGCATCATCGAACGGAAGGAAGTGGTCGGCGGCGTCTGCACCAATACGGGAACGATCCCTAGCAAGTCCTTGCGGGAAGCCGTGTTGTATCTGTCCGGGTTCCATCAACGCAGTCTCTACGGATCCAGCTATCGGGTAAAACAGGACATCACGATGGAAGACCTCGTCTTCCGTGCCAATCATGTCATCAGGCGGGAAGTGGAGATCATCCATAACCAGATGGCCCGCAACAACGTCCACCTCTTGACCGGTACCGCTGGCTTCGTAGACGCGCACCGGCTCTCTGTCCGTGCGGCGATGGAGACTGTCGAGCATACTGCCGATTTCATCGTCATCGCGACCGGAACCATCCCCGCCCGCCCCCCCCATATCCCCTTCGATGGCGTCTCGATCATCGATACCGACGGACTGCTGGAGCTCAAGCAGCTGCCGGCATCGCTCGCTATCATCGGCGGCGGAGTCATCGGCACGGAGTACGCTTCCATCCTCGCGACCATGGGAGTCCGTGTCACGTTGATCGAGCGTCGCCCGCGGCTGCTCGAGTTCGTCGATACGGAGATCATCGAAGCCCTGCAGTATCAGATGCGCAACATCGGCATCACGCTCCTCTTCAACGAAGAAGTGGTCTTGGTCGACAAGACGCAGGACAACCGGGTCGTCATCCGGCTGAAAAGCGGCAAGGAAATTGGTACGAACTCCGTGCTGTATTCGGTCGGACGGATGGGCGCAACCACAGAACTTAACCTGCCGGCTATCGGCATTACACCGGACAGCCGCGGACGGCTTCAAGTTAATGGATCCTTCCAGACATGCATCCCCCACATCTATGCCGCAGGGGATATCATCGGCTTTCCGGCACTGGCGTCCACATCAATGCAGCAAGGTCGCCAGGCGGCCTGTCACGCCTTCGGCCTCCCCTGCGCCGCGCAGGACCACCTCATGCCATTCGGCATCTTTGCCATTCCCGAAATTTCGATGGTGGGACGAAACGAGGATGACCTGACCACGAACGGCGTCCCGTACGCCGTCGGCATCGCTCGCTACCGGGAAATTGCCCGGGGACAATTGATCGGCGACGAGATCGGCATGCTGAAATTGCTTTTCCACAATAAAACGAGAGAGCTCTTGGGAGTCCATGCCATCGGAGACGGCGCGACCGAACTTATTCATATCGGTCAGGCTGTCATGGCCTACCACGGCAGGATCGACTACTTTGTGGACACGGTCTTCAATTATCCGACCTTGGCGGAATGTTACCGAGTGGCGGCGCTGGATGGGATCAACCGCCTGCCAAGACCTTGGGCCCCTAGACTCTAACATGTGAGTCGTGAGCGTGAGGCGTGAAACGTGGAGAAAAAGTCTCCTACGCCTCACGAACGACGAAATACGAGATACGAACGACGAACTAGGTTTCACGAGGCCCGCGACGCAAAGAATAATGCGGCGGGCGATGGATAAAGAGCACCACGTTTTGTACGCGCCGGCGAGGTGCACGTCGTCACGGATAAGTGACGACATGTCCGTGCACGCCCGCGAGTGGTGAGCGGGCCGTGTCCCATGAGCCGGCTGTGTCCCGTGAGCGCCCAGTGTCTTAGGGATACGAGATAAGACAACAAGCAACGGCTTTCTAGGAAGGAGGTCTGATGTCTTTTTCGAATCATCTTCGCCAACTCGCGCAGCCGATTTGGCGCGCGCAGCTAACCCATCCCTGTGTCGTGGCTCTGGGGAACGGCACGCTCGTTGAACGCAAGTTCCGGTACTACATTCTGCAGGACGCGCGCTTTCTCGGCGATCTCGCGCGCGTATTTTCTGCGGCTGCCCAGCGCGCGCCGGAGTCGGAGTCCGCCCTGCGGTTTACCAAACTTGCAGAAGAGACCATCACCGTGGAACGAAGTCTGCACGCCAATTACGGCGCCCGCTGGAAGATGACGCCGCAGCAAATGTCGTCCATCCCCATGGCCCCCACGAATTACGCCTACACCAGGCATATGCTGGCCATCGCGGCAAGCGGAAGCGCCGCCGAGATCACGGTCGTCGCGCTCCCCTGTGCCTGGATCTATTGCGTGGTGGGCAAGCATCTCCTCAAGCAGGGCCGTCCCAGGGTAAACCATCCCTATCGCGATTGGCTCCTCCTCTATGCCTCTCCGGAGTTCGAAGCAGTGCAAGCGTGGATGCGAAAGCAGGTGGACCGGTGGGCGCGCACGGCCGGACAGGACGAGAAGCGACGGATGGAGGAGGCGTTTGTGATCAGCTCGCGGTATGAGTGGATGTTTTGGGAGATGGCCTGGAATGAGGAGAAGTGGCCCGTGTGACATGGAGATGGGTACGTGGCAGGAGTATTTCCGTGCTCGCGGACCCCGCGCTCGGAAGCGCTCGGTCGACGCACCCAGTTCGGAACACTCCAGCCACCTGCCCAAGGATCATGCCGGGCCGAGATTTTCAGCCTGCCTTGCGATACTCTTTCTGCTCTTCCTCGAAGAGTTCTGATCCCCAATCAGGGCTGCCCTCCCCGATCATCGTCGGATCGCTCTCCTGAGTGTTCATTGCCCAGACCGCTATGGCGAGAATCATGATCGTCAATGCACCGAGGATAATGATTGGCATATTGACCTCCTCTGTGGAAGATTGCTCTCGTTAATATCGTGCTCCCGGTTCCAACCTTGATCGACTAGGGAAATGCAGAGGTGGGTCTATCGCCATCCGGTGTGCATGGCAGAAAGCTAGCCAGCCTGGCCCTCATTCACCATCCTGCCATGACGGTTCTAATAAAAAGTTGCTGCCGCAAAGGAGCCGAATTGTCGTCTGAGAACGCATTAGGCGTGATACATATGGCAAGCACATGACTGCCAACGCCACATGTATTGCTTTCCCTGGCCGATCGGTCTATAGAAAGTTCCGATTGGTGTCATGCGTCCGCTCAAAGACAGAAGGCATCTCACATATCAACCACCCAACCACGGAGAGGTCATGGCGTCCGACCACCTTGAGGCAATCACACGATTTGCATGTCGCCCCTCGTCGACTTGAAGATCCATCTCCCACCGGCGCCACGCATATGTGAGGATACCAACGCGCGGCCCGCAATCATTGATCATTGGACGGGCAGAACGAATGACGATGAAACAAGTGCTCACAATTGCAGGGTCGGATTCGGGCGGGGGCGCCGGCATCCAGGCGGACATCAAATCCATGTCCGCCAATGGGGTGTACGCCATGTCCGTGATTACCGCGATCACCGCGCAAAACACGGAAGAGGTCACGGACGTGTTCGAACTCCCTCCCTCCATCATCGCGGCGCAGATCGACGCGATTTTCGATGACTTCGATGTCTCGGCGGTCAAGACCGGCATGCTGTCTTCCTCGGCCATCATTCAGGTGGTGGTCGGCATGTTGAAGCCACAAAGTCAGGCTTCTCTCATTGTCGATCCTGTTATGATTGCCAAGAGTGGGCAAGCGCTCCTCAAGCCGGACGCGGTCGATGTGCTTAAGAAAGAGTTGCTGCCGTTGGCCCTGGTAGTGACCCCCAATATCCACGAGGCCCAGCAACTGTCCGGAATCGAGATTGCCTCTCTGGCCGATGCGCGCCACGCCGCCAAGGTGATTTACCAGTTTGGATGCAGGCATGTGCTGATCAAGGGCGGGCATTTGCTGGCAGAGCGCGCGACCGATCTGCTCTACGATGGACGCTTCTTCAATGTATTTCGCGGCGAATTCATCGAAACCCCCCACACGCACGGTACTGGTTGCACATTTGCCTCCGCCATCGCGGCGCATATCGCACGCGGCAAATCGATTGTTGATGCGGTTCAAGCCGCCAAGACCTATCTGACCGAAGCCATTCGAAATAGCCTCGCCATCGGCCATGGGAAAGGGCCGACCGACCATTTCTACTTTCTCCGGAGGGACTAAGGCGAGGTGGTTCGGGTGCTGCAGTCTCCTTTGACCTTCCTCTACATCGGATTGGGATGGCTGATCTTTTCATCCCTGCTCGGCCTGGCGATCTTCATCGGGATCGTCCGGGGTACGCCACTACCTCCTGCCCTGCGACTCATTCATGTCCATGGAGCGTTGGTGGGCGGCATCCTCCAGATATTGCTGGCAGGCGTACTCATGAGGGAATGGGGCCCTATTTCAGCCGGAACTCGCGCACCTTCTTATAAGCCCATGGTTCTTCTGAACGCAGCGACCATTGGCCTGTCCGTGGGCTTCTGGTTGCGCGACCATCGCCTCGTCGGTGCGGCAGGCCTGCTTTTGCTGCTTACACTGCTCATGTCCGCCCCTACCGTGTGGCGGATGATCCGGCAGACCGACCGCTCGTTTCATCACCGGTTGTACTTCTTGTTGTCTCTCTGTGGTCTCTATGCCGGAATCGGGGTGGGAGTTGCCATTTCGTTTCAATGGGTGGAACCGTGGCACGGTCATGCCAGGTTGAGTCATATCCACCTGGCTGTGTTCCTGTTCGCGATATTGAGCCTGGTCGGATTAGTGAGAGTGATATTGCCGATCTGCTTACGCGTCCGGCTTCGAAGTGCTTCGCTCGATCTGGCGATCTTGATGGCTCTTCTGCTGGGAGCCACCGGTCTCATCACAGGATTTTTACTCTCCTCCGTATCCGTCCAATTGGTCGCAGGCGCAGTGCTCGTGATCGGCTTCGGGCTGAATGCCTACGATCTGTTTCGATACTGGCTTGATGCGGGCCAACCGGGGAATGCATGGTGCGATCATCTCCTGGTCGCGATGTTCTTTCTCCTCTTGACCGCACTCTTGGGCATCGCCGTCGGTATCAATTCCCTCTGGTATCCTCCACCCATTTCCTATGGCACCTTACATATCGTCGCCTACACGCATACGGCATTTATCGGTTTCCTCCTGCAAGGAGTGTTCGGCGGTCTGTCGTACTTTCTCCCGATCTGGTTGGCTCAACTGCGAGTTGCGAGCAACAAGAAACGTCCGGCCTACCTCGAGTCCTTGACCGATATCATGAACCGGTGGCGCGCCGTGCAGACGTTTAGTCTCAGCTTCGGCACGCTCGGACTTGCCGTGGTGGCCACCCTCACGTGGACGTTCCCGTTGGGATCTCCCGTGATCCACTTAGCGACCTGGTTCAGCATTGGACTTCTTGCCATGAGTTTTGCGCTCTTTTGCGCAAAGATCGCTCACATGTCCGGCCACGACCCGGAAAGAGATCGGGTTCACTAACAAGGAAAGTCTGGGCCATGGAACAAGACGTTATCTTTCACGATCGTTTCGGGCATCGCGTAGCCGGGATCCTGTCCGCTCCGAGTAATTCCACAGATCGACTGGCCGTGCTGTGCCATGGATTTCTGTCCGGCAAAAATAGTACGACGAACAAAATCCTGACCCGGATGTTGGGCGAACAGGGTATCGCAACGCTTCGGTTCGATTTCTTCGGCCATGGCGAGAGCGAAGGACCGTTTGAACAAATCTCCACGACAATCGGCGTCGCCCAGGCGATAGCAGCGCTGGACGAGGCAGCCGTTCGTGGATTTCAGCGCCTCGGGCTTATCGGCTCGAGCTTTGGCGGCCTGGTCTCCATTCTGGCAACAGCACGCTGGTCTGACCGGCTCGGCTCGCCGCAGAGAATTGCCGCTGCGGGACCGGTGCTCTCATGCCTGGCATTGAAATGTCCTGTGGTGGATTTCAGCGAGGAACTACGGCTGGAATTCGGCGAGGAGGGAATGCAGCGCTGGAAAGCAACGAACACGATTCCTAATATCTTGGGCGATCCCCAACCGATCAGACTCGACTACGCTTTCTATGAGGATTCCATGAATCTCATCGCCTACGATCCCGCATTGACGATCCATGTTCCGACTCTCATTGTCCAAGGCGACTGCGATGAACTCGTGCCGCTACACCAAAGTCGCCGTTTGTTTCACGCTCTTTCCGGACCGAAACGCCTTGAACTGTTGCCAGGAGCCGATCACCGATTCAGCCGTGGGGAGGATTTCCGTAAAATGACCTCCCTGTTGACTGATTGGCTGACGGACCATCTCGCTCGTGGCTAGCAAGAATCCATCGATCCTGAAACATCGTCCGCATCTCGTTCCTGATCGGGCATTCGCGCTTCATGAGAAACTTCACAGCACGCATCTCCGCCTGCCGTAACCTCGCATGAACACCTCGTTGAAATAATTCTATTCCGCAATATCCATCAGACCTTCCGCCCTCGAGATGGTGTATGGAGCGAAGGGTTTTCCATGCATTGTCCTTCTTTCCTTGTACAGATACTCGCTCCGACACGAAGCCGGGCAGGCTCTTCCCGCAATATCGGTTCGTCAGAAAGCATTCTGTGGCCGGGACAGAAGGAGGACGTGGCACATCGCTTGCTCCATGGCCTGCGTGAGATTTTTCGTGGAGGGTTACACCATGAATACTCTGACACGATTTACTACAGTTGGCCTCACTCTCTGTTCGACGCTGCTGTATGCACTGGCGCCGGGCCAACTGGCGGCAGGAGATAGGCCGCCTCTCCACCGACATAGCTTGATCACCCGTCCCGAGGTCAGTGCTTCGCCGGCCAAAACGCCTGAGACGTCTCGTACTCCCAAGATAGCTGCGGACGTCAAGCCGCTTTCGTTACTGGCACCGACCCGTTCTCCAATCGATTCAACCAATCAGCCTCAGCCACAGGCCAGTCAACCAGTTCCTAGCGTCGCCTCCACTGCTTCCTCAACGGTGGCGACGCCTCCCAAGCAGGCGACGACAGGAGTCAGCATGTTCGGGTCCGTGGTGCTTCCCTCAGGAGGGATAACCCCTCCATCAGGACAAGGGGCGAGCACGTTGCCCGCTGCAAACAGTCAGGTAAACTCTTCGGGAGTTAGCGCACTCCGCTCGACGATTCAGTCCAACTCACGGTCTGCTCGCCTCTTGCTGTCGCGCCCTGATGTGCTGCGTCTTCTTGGCAAACCATCGACTCCGAAACCCAGTACGCCTACTCCGCCGACCCCCACGCCGGTGGTCACACCCCCGCCGCCCCCCCCCGCTCACCCCCTGCCCACCCCCGGGGTGACACCCCCCGCCCCCCCCCCCACGACCCCCCGACCCCCCCCCGGGGTGTCCCCCCCGCCGCCCCCCC
>JBEVJJ010000152.1:0-5475 GCA_040510255.1 Nitrospiraceae bacterium
TCACACGCCTACCTAAGGGGCGAATTCGTTAAGCTGCTGAACGGATCGCAGCTGGCCCGTTCAGTCCGGGTCGCCGGATCTTCGGCTATAACCACTGCCACACGTTTCGACATCTGCTCACGTAAAAGCCAAAAGCGGTCCCTCCACTTGTTCCGACCCGGATGCCGTTCCAGGATGAGACTTTGGTCATTTGTCAACGCGAGCGGCGGCTAACTGTTGCAAGTCTATCGTGTCCGATCCGTTTGATCGGCGTTTCATCAGCCTCTGATTCGTCTTGAATGATTGAGATTGAACCGATGAGGGAGAATTGCGCCCTATAGTTTGCACACTCTGCGAGCTATTTTACGCTTTCATTCATAGATCTCACGGTCGGTACAAGCTCCACAATGAAGGTATCGATGCGGGTCGAGATGCCGGAATCATTATTAGTAGAGGCCCCCAGCGAGCCATCCCAATAGCTGGAAAAGAGCACCCAACGTCCATCATTGGAGATCTGGGCGAACGATTGGCCATAGAAGCTGCCACCACCGTTGTGATTGTGAGCAAACCGCCAGACTGTGTTCGACCCGTCCGTCGCCGCCATGATAATTTCCCCGTACCAGGGCAAGGGACTTGGTGGTTTGGTGATGTTGTACCGGGAGAATAAAATCGGCGCGTTTGGATTCGTCGAAGCGTTAAACCACGAACTGTGCTCAGCGTCGTGCCACCCAATGGTCAACTCAGGCTGCATCAGAAACTTCTGTCTGGAAGAATCCATTAGATTGTCGGGGTCTCGAAGGATCGCGCCACGCGAATCCTTTCCATTAGTTGAGCCGCTCCCATTGACGTATCTGCCGTTGCCGAGGCAAGGGTGCCCGGACTGATTTAGAACGCCGGTCGCGAGTGCCCACGAATTTGTTGCGAGATTCAAAACTGCCACCCCCTTGCCCCAACTTTGCCCATGGAAGATGACCCCAAGCCAGGTTCCGCCAGCACTACCAAAGATGGAATGAATTCCAATCTTCTGGCCAGTTGGCCAGTTGGGATCGGCTTGAGTATCCCCATTAATCGTTCTGTTCGCAATGTCGATAAATTTGCTTTGAGAGGAGCTGTTAGGATTCACGCAGAAGAGCTTCGTATACGTGTCCTGAGCACCGGCTCCCGCGGCTGAACAGACCCAGTTGTCTTGACCGACCACAGCGACGTGATAGGTAACCGGATCGCCGTTGGGTGGCCCTCCAAGATTGGTCACCACCTGAGTAGATTTGTTGTACTTGCTGAGTTGGTTGCCATTCAGAAAATAAAGGACATCAGGATCCGCCGCCGACCATTCCCATTTATAGTTGAAGTTCAACTGATGCAACGTAGGCCGAGATGATCCATCGCCGACTTTGAAGTTGGCGGGATCAAACTCGACCCACCAGGACTTGCCCGTCGTGGTCATCAGTTTTATCGCCGTCGAATCCGCATTCCAGGTTCTGTAGAAACCGGCGTCCTCCGAAATTAATGACGCGCCTCCTGCCGTTTTGGAGTCGGTCACACGCAGGATACGGGAGGCAAACGTGGGATCAGTCAAAATAGAGTTCGCCGGCCCTAAGACAGGCGGAGGAGACGGGATGGGCTTTGGGTCAGTCCCCGCGTAGCCCGAATAGGTGGACGGGGCGGATGCAGGAAAGGCAGGCATTGCCAGGGCCAGCAGAGCAATGCTTGAGATCATGACGAAGCGCGGTCGGCATCGCATAGTATCGTCCGACGCTGAACTGTCAGACTGATTATAATATTTGCGAGCCAATCAGCGGCCCACTCGTAAGGTCCCTAGCAAACAACCTCTTAAGTTCGTCCCAAGTATCTTCCCAAAAGGGTGGGGATCGTCTATTTTAACGCCACTCCACAGTTCCGAAACCTGTTTCTCCGAGAAACACGTACATTAAGCTTACCATTCCGACTGTTTGATCCTTATATTCGATATTGGGATACTTCGCGTCCCGATGCGACTGGGAATAGCGCAGTGCCACTCCGTGACGGTCGTAGACCCGCACCGTCAGAGACGAATCACCGCGCACAATATTCTCCCATCCGTCTTCTGAGGATAGAGTGTTGCTGACATAATACTCACGTCCCGTGAGATCGATCATTACTCTATCGCCGAACATGAGGCGAAGGGAGAGCAAGGCATGAGGGGTCATTCCATAGTGATAGTCACGTTCACCCGTCTGCTCGATACTGCCAGCTGCGCCATAGCCTGCCCCAGCGAGGGCCGTCCCTTGTAGTGCCACCGTCTGCGATAACCACGTCTGCCAGGTTGTTCCAAGCGACAGGGCCGTATTCGAGACACGGAACACTTGCGGAGAGATGTAATCGTAATTTCCGTAGAGTCCCCATATTCCACGCGTGGATTCACCGGACGCATAGGTCGTCCCCAGAAGCAGCCCGCGAGTGTTGATGCTTTCCAATGCATTGGCGGTGACCGCAGTGACATGAAAGTCAAAATAATCGAATGGGCGGCTGTAACTGTAGCCTGGCTTGCCAGGGAGACCGTAACTAAAGGTGAAGTCTGCCACGGCCCCCGTCTCTTCGACCGACGATGAGACGTTCCTGCTGCTCGAAGAGATCGTCCCTCCCGCCTGTAAGCGCATGAAAGTGGCGGGCTTGTGGCTCGGAAACACGGCGTCGAACTTATCGCCGAAGACCAGGCGATTGAATCCCGTTGGGGGAGAGATAAGCGCTGCGCCGAGTTCTCGCCAGAAACCGGGTCTTCCGTCGCTGTCCTCGAGCAAGAGGCTGGCCATCCGGAAGAAAGGCTCTCCCAAAAAAGTGCCTCCAATCGACGTCGCAATCATGTCGTTAATGGAAGGATTCGTCGTCTCGCCCGCTATTTCCCAGACAAAACTTCCGGCGGCACTATAGAGGAACGATTCCCAGAAGTTCAGCCCGGACGATCTGGCGATACCATAATAAATGCTTCCCCCATAGGGATGAAGGAACTGATTGACCTTGAACTGATCATTATCGATGACCCACTTCGAATCGGTGAGATTTTTCCAGATCGTGTCTCCGTTCGTTTGGTAAGCGGACTTCGGCTCGACAAAATTGCGGTCGAAGAGATTCAGCAAGAATTCGTACAGCAAAATCTCGCCGGCAGGAAGGAGGTAACTCCGGCCGGCCCCAGTCTCCCAATCAAGCTTTTCGTTCTGCCAGTCCCGAGCTAGACGAACAACTGTGTATGGTTCGTCTTTCTTGGTAGAAGAGGTGTCAGAGGGCAACGGCTCGAAGGGTGCTGGTGGGCCTTGTACAGGTGCGGCAGCAGGGGAAGACTCTGCGGCATGACCTTGGACGGCGAGCGGAATGGAAAGGAGTACCAGAAGAAACATCCGTTGCACCGTCCTGCTTGTCCGGCATGGCTGACAGGTGAGCGGTCTCGTCCCTTGAGCATTGTGTAGTTCATGCGGCGGCACGCTAACACATCGCAGGTCAAATGCATGACATTTAGGTTTTGACACTGGACCTGCAACTTTTGACAGTTCCCTCATAAAAACCTAGAGGTCGCTTCTAGGCAACTTCGGCTCTAACTTCTCTAGCGATCAATACAAAGTTCTCCCGTGTGTTTGTTCAGTCATCGTTCCGTGTTCCAGCGTAACGTGGCATCCCACTCATTCTAGCCGATTCCGCTCTGGCATCCCCCGCCTCTTTACATGCTTCTTTTCCTCGCCCGGAGAGCATCCTCGGATTTTCCACCGGGACATTGCGGTCGATCTCGTTAGATGGAGATGGGTCTCGCGATCTGCTGTTCGGAGTTCTCCAATATCGAATACGACACCAGCAATAGGATCGGATCCGATGCATCGAGGATCGGATGCGATTCACAACAACGCATGTACTAGATCTTGGTTCCGCATAATTCTCTGTGTTTTCCATTCCTTTCGCTCGCACGCTCATAGGTACGTGTGATGCAGTCATTGGTATCCGTAAGAAGAGCATCAAGCGGTTTTACCAGAGGATCGGGAATTCACAACAAAGTAGACCGACGCTATTGGCGTGAGAGAAAGGTCTGCGCTCAACGAAAGGAGGCGAACTATGGTTCATTGAATATGTTGATCGCGTCCGAGTGAGACTGGGTAAGCAAGTCACGCGTGAGGCCCTTAAATGACGAGGGCAGCCTTTATTAAGACGGAGGGATGAATCATGAGATATCTAAGTGGCATAGGTGCAAGCATCGCGCTCTTGTCGTTTGCCGTTCCAACTGGGGCGGAGACGTTGACCCAAGGGTCAACCGGATCGGGTCAGCCTCAAATGATCAGGTCACAGAGTACGGAGCCAGATGCTGAAGTGATTATGAAGGATAAGACGTTCCGCATCAGCAAAGGAGAAACTGCGAAAGGATTTATGCTCTTGGCTGGTGCACGCGCCGATATCGTCCTTAAGAACGAAGATACCGTGGCACATGAGTTCGTGTCGTCAATGCTTTTCAACGTCCCATTTCGGCTCGATGGTAACGGTGTGTTTATAAAGCTGCCGACTGCGGCGGGGGTGCGCGTTGATCCCGGAAATGTTGTCCGGTTGACTTTCGATGTCCCTCAGGACTCGAAAGAGTTTCAAAATCTCTACGAGGTATTCTGGTGCAACGTCCACGGGAAGCAGCACGGCGACAAAATGCGCGGAGAGGTGTTGATCGTCGAGCAAAGGGGTGAGATTGGAGGAGGTTGACGGCAGAGCGAACACTCGAACCAGTGCCTGCTTGGCCGAGGGGAGTTGTGTATGGTTCATGGGTTGTCTCAGATACCACGCCCGTTGCGAGGGGCAAGGAACGGATCCAGAAGCGCTGGCGCGTGCTCCCTTTTTGTGCAGTTCATGGTCCTGGCTATTGTGCTAGCCGGTGGAGCATGCGTCGCTCTTGCCCAAGTTGAGGAGCCTGAGTATGAGCCCGACGTGATTCTGGTCATCAAGGAGAAGGCCTTCCACATGGTCAAGGGGAAATCCGCGGGGGAAAATTCGCTGCATCCGGCCTTCTCCTTGACCGCTGGTGAGGATATCATCCTGGAGTTGCGCAATGAGGATAGTCTGCCCCATGAGTTCGTCTCCCCCTTGTTCGCGAAGGTGGAATTCCAATTCTGGGGCAAAGCGACGCTGGTCTACACTTATACGGCCAATGGAATACGTATCGATCCAGGGGAGAGGGTAGCCCTTCGCTTTGAGCTGCCGAAGGACTTCAGTGGGGATTTGTTCAAATTCTGGTGCAACGTTCACGGAAAGCTACACGGCGACGTCCTGCAAGGGGAAATGTTCATCGTGAAGCCCAAGCATGGGTGACCGGGAAGGGGAAGGCTCAGATGAAATCGATGACCAGGTTGGCGGTGCTGTTCGCCACAACGGTAGTTGCCACTGTGGCTGGGACAACCCTCATTTTCCCCTCTGGCAGGATTTTGGCACATGACGGAGCCCCCGATATTCACCAGGGCGCTCATTCGTCAGCCCATCCGCCCGCTGTCGATGTCGAGA
>JBEVJJ010000153.1:0-6794 GCA_040510255.1 Nitrospiraceae bacterium
GGTCTCGGCACGAGACTGTTGCCTCTGACGAAGGTGACGAATAAGCATTTGCTGCCGGTGTACGACAGACCGATGATCTATTATCCGATTCAGACCCTGGTCAGGGCAGGGATCCAAGAAATCATGCTCGTGACGGGCGGGAACAATGCGGGGGATTTCCTGAGGCTGCTCGGGAACGGAAAAGAGTTCGGCCTCAAACATCTCGATTATACGTACCAGCACGGAGAGGGCGGCATTGCCGATGCTTTGCGATTGGCAGAGTACTTCGCCGATCGCAATCCCATCTGCGTGCTTCTCGGGGACAATCTGATCGAAGGAGATATCACGCAGGCCGTGCAGGCCTTTCTCGCGCAGAAAAGGGGCGCGAAAATCTTGTTGAAGGAGGTCAAGGACCCGCAGCGATTTGGCGTGCCCGTCCTTGATGGACAACGCGTGGTACGCATCGAGGAAAAGCCGGCCGTCCCGCAGTCTCCCTACGCGGTGACGGGCATTTATTTCTATGACGGTCGCGTGTTCGATATCATCAAAACGCTGACACCGTCGGGCCGGGGCGAACTGGAGATCACCGATGTGAACAATGCCTACATCACTGCGGGAGAACTGACCTGGGATGTCCTGGATGGCTGGTGGACCGATGCGGGCACAATCGCGTCCCTGTTTTTGGCGAATCAATTGGTCGCCCGGGCCAGAGCCACTTCGGGGGAGATCTGAATGCGGATTCTCGTGACCGGCGGGGCGGGGTTCATTGGATCACACCTGGTGCGTCGATTGCTGACGCAGGGCCACCGCGTCACCAATTTGGATGCGCTGAAATATTCGGGGAATCTGGATAATCTGAGCGACGTGGCGGGGCATCCTCAGTATGATTTTGTGCAGGCAGACATCTGTGACCAGAAGCGTATCCGTGAGGTGATGGAGGGACAGGCGATCGAAGGCATCATCAACTGCGCCGCGGAAACGCATGTGGATCGATCGATTTTGGATCCAGGCGTCTTTGCCCGGACGGACGTGGTCGGCACCGGAATTTTATTAGAGGAGGGGCGTCGGGCCGGGGTGCAACGTTTCTTGCAGGTGAGCACGGATGAGGTCTACGGCAGTGTGGAACACGGCAGTTCGCGTGAATGTGACCCGCTGAATCCCCGAAGTCCCTATTCCGCAAGTAAAGCCGGCGGAGATTTGTTGGTGCTCAGCTATTGGACCACCTATCAGTTCCCCGTGGTGATCACCAGAGGAAGCAATACCTACGGACCCCACCAGTATCCCGAAAAGTTCATTCCGCTCTTTGTGACCAATGCGTTGGAAGATCAACCGCTGCCTCTGTACGGGGATGGAGCGAATCGCCGCGACTGGCTTTCCGTGTTCGATCATGCCGCCGGTATCGAGCATGTGTTCCGACAGGGAGATCCGGGGAACATTTACAATCTCGGCGGGGGGAATGAGCGGGACAATCTATCCATTGCTGAATCAATCGTGCAGATGACGGGCAAATCGAGATCGCTCCTTCGTTTCGTTCAGGACCGTCCCGGACACGATCGTCGCTATTCGATTGATTGCGCACGCGCGCACAGCATCGGGTGGGCACCCCAGATTCCCTTTGAGCAGGGACTGCACGCGACGGTCGAATGGTACAAGGCTCATGAGGAATGGTGGAGAAGAATCAAATCCGGTGAGTTCCGCGAATACTACCGCCGGCAATACCTGAAACGGCTCGAGGACGGCACGGCATGCGCATCGTAATCACCGGGGCTCACGGCCAATTAGGGACCGAACTTCAGCGCGCTCTATGCGGGCATGAACTTGTGCCGATGGATCTCCCCGGATTCGACCTGACCCAGCCGTCGTGTCAACAGCACATTATCGATGCGCGACCAGACGTCGTGATTCATGCGGGAGCCTATACGGATGTCGATGGCGCAGAGCGTGAACCGGACCGTGCGATGAGGATCAATGCCGACGGCACAGGATACGTCGCACAGGCCAGTCATGACATCGGCGCAAGGCTGATCTATATTTCTACGGATTATGTGTTTGACGGTTCAAAGACCACGCCGTATTGCGAACAGGATGAGCCCAATCCGATCAATACCTATGGGAGGTCCAAAAGAATCGGCGAACAACGAGCGTTGTCGATCTGCGCGTCTGCGTTGGTCCTACGGACAGCCTGGCTCTATGGAACCAACGGAAAAAACTTTGTGAGGACCATTGTACACATGGCTTCTGAACGACCTGTACTCAATGTGGTGGCGGATCAGTATGGATGCCCGACCTCCGCCAAGGATCTGGCACAGGTGATCACATTGGTGCTTCCTCGGCCGCTGTCTGGGATCCTGCACGTGACCAACGAGGGTTCGTGTAGCTGGTTTGAGTTTGCACAAGCGATCATCGCGATCACGGGGCATCGCACACGTGTGGAACCCATCACGACCGTTGAGACGGAACGGCAGGCACGGCGACCCGCCCATTCCATTCTCTCGCTGGATCGCATGCATCAGCTCGATTTACAGACGCCACCCTGGCGCGATTCCCTAGAGAAATTCTTGAAGTCCGAATTACCGGCGATGGCAGAACGATCTTGAGGGATGGTGATTGATGAAGAAGCGCGCCCTTATCACGGGCATCACAGGACAGGATGGTTCGTATTTGGCTGAATTCCTGTTAGGAAAGGGATACGAAGTCCATGGCATCATACGCCGGGTGGCGATGGAAGATCCGGAACACCGTCTGTGGCGTATTTTGCCTCTACGAGATCAATTGCACCTCCATGCCGCCTCGCTGGAAAGCTTGCCGAGCCTCTACCGTGTGTTACACACCGTCGCTCCGGACGAGTGTTACCATTTGGGTGCACAGAGTTTTGTCGCATATTCATTCGAGGATGAATTTTCAACTTTGAACGCCAATATCAACGGCACGCATCACATGCTGGCCGCCGTCCGTGAAGTCGCTCCGCACTGCCGCTTTTATTTCGCAGCTTCGAGTGAGATGTTTGGCAAAGTAGAGGAAGTTCCACAAACGGAGCGCACGCTCTTTCATCCCCGGTCCGCCTATGGCATTTCCAAAGTCGCGGGATATGACTTGACCCGTAATTATCGGGAAGCTTATGGCTTGTTCGCGTGCTCCGGGATCCTCTACAACCATGAATCTCCTCGGCGAGGGTATGAATTCGTGACGAGGAAAATCACTTCGCATGTAGCGAAAATCAAACTGGGATTGGCCAAGGAGGTGAGGCTTGGAAATCTCGATGCGAAGCGGGATTGGGGCCATGCGCGCGAGTATGTGAAGGCCATGTGGATCATGCTTCAACAGAGCGATGCGGATGACTTCGTGATTGCAAGCGGCGAGCAGCATACCGTTCGAGAGTTTGCCGAAACGGCCTTTGGTTATGTAGGACTTGACTATCGAGAATTTGCAAAGGTCGATTCCCAATTTCTCCGACCAGCCGAGGTGGAGACGTTGCTGGGAAACCCTGCAAAGGCGAAGAAGAAGCTGGGTTGGTCCTATCAGTTGACGTTTACCGATCTCGTTCATGAAATGGTTGAGGCGGATCTGCGCTGGCTCAGCAGTCGAGGAAATCAGACCCCCGGTGATCCCAAGTCCTAACATTTCGCATTGAATCAGGAGTCGGCTTTCCTCCAGCACATCACAGGTGGGATTGCAACGGGAACGATCAATTTGCTCACGGTAATTGCTGCTCACCCCTTCGTTGTCATTGGTAGGAAATGATACTGTCACGAAGGCGCTCCGGGTATTCGATACAAGCCCAGCAAGGCTTGCATTGAGGAGCCGAGCTCTCTGCGATGCACAACCCCGAATCGGTGGACTTTTGTCAGGCATTGCAGTAGTAGTAGGATTCATGACACACACTTGTGTTCTGCATTTACCGGCGGCTCTCGAGTGTGTATGGGGATTCTCCTGGGCGATTGGATTCTCAACGCCGAAGCGCTGGTCGGCCCGTAGGATACATTGGTCATGAACGCAGAGCGAAACACTCTTCTCGCTGAGTCTGTCGCGGTGGTGGGGGGTGGGTATTGGGGCAAGAACTTGGTTCGGAATTTCTCTGCACTGAATTCCCTAGCTGCAGTGTGTGACACCGATGAAAACACATTGCGTACCTTGCAAACGCAATATCCCAGTTGCCGCACGATTTCCTCTTTCAGTGATGTTCTGTGCGATGACTCCGTGAGGGCTGTCGCGATCTCTTCGCCTGCGGAGACTCATGCGGCGCTCGTGAGGGATGCCCTCATGGCAGGAAAGGATGTTTTTGTCGAAAAGCCGCTCTGCCTGAGCGTCGACCAAGGAACCCAACTCGTCGAGTTGGCGCGCCGCAACGGACGGATTCTCATGGTCGGGCATCTGCTTTGGTACCATCCGGCGATAGTGAAACTGAAGGAATTAGTTCAGGCCGGAGAGTTGGGACGCATTCAGTACATCTACTCCAATCGACTCAATCTGGGCAAGATCAGACGCGAGGAAAACATACTCTGGTCCTTCGCGCCGCATGATATTTCCGTCATTTTAGGACTTTTGAATGAAATGCCGGAAACCGTCCAGGCCCAGGGTGGGAACTATCTGCACCAGCAGATTGCGGATGTCACAGTCAGCATGCTTTCTTTTCCAAGCGGTGTGAAAGCACATGTGTTTGTGTCGTGGTTGCATCCATTCAAGGAACAAAAATTGGTGGTTGTCGGAGATCGCAGGATGGCCGTTTTCAATGATTTAGAGAAGAAGGACAAGCTCGTCCTGTATCCCCATTCAATCGATTGGAAAAATAATGTTCCCATGGCCAGTCGAGCCGATGCTCAGGTGATTGAGATCGACGCGTATGAGCCGCTGCGTGAGGAGTGCTCACACTTTCTCGATTGTGTCCGGCGAAGAACGCGTCCTCGGACGGACGGGGAGGAAGGGCTTCGGGTGTTGACCGTGCTCCAACGGTGCCAGGAAGCCCTGGCCAGAATTGATGGTTCTGCGGGTACGGTTCGTCCTGTTTCGGAGAAATCCTATTTCGTTCACGAATCAGCCTTCGTGGACGATGGGGTGACGATCGGTCAAGGGACAAGTATTTGGCATGCGTCGCATGTTCTGAAGGGGTCCAGCATTGGGAAAAATTGCAAAATTGGCCAAAATGTGGTGATCGGTCCGAACGTCATGATCGGCGAGAGCGTGAAACTGCAGAATAACGTGTCCGTCTATGAAGGGGTGACTCTGGAAGATTATGTCTTTTGCGGACCGTCCATGGTCTTTACCAATGTGTTCAATCCCCGAAGCGAGATACCTCGAATGAAGGAACTGAAACCGACTCTGGTAAGGCGGGGAGCCACGCTGGGAGCCAACTGTACGATCATTTGCGGGAACACCATCGGGCAATATGCATTCATCGGCGCTGGCGCCGTGGTGACCAAGGATGTTCCCGACTATGCGTTAATGATAGGGAATCCGGCGCGTCTCGCCGGGTGGATGTGTAGGTGCGGAGAGAAACTCACGCAAAAAGGTGTACGGGCTGTCTGCAAGGCATGCGGTCTACGGTATAGGAAGGAACGTAGTGGCATGCGACCCGCCTAAGGTAAAGGCCATGGCTTGCGGCCGTTCGACATTATCCTCCGGCATATCGTCAATTGCGGTCTCCGGGGTCGAGTCCTCTCAAATTAGCCTCTGACGCGAGGCTCGACTGGTGGTCGACGACGTCCGAGAACCGATGGCGGCTGACTTGAAGATTGTTACCGTGATAGGGGCCCGGCCGCAATTCATCAAGGCTGCGGTCGTATCGCGCGCATTGCAAGGTCACGGCGCGGTGCAGGAAATCCTCATCCATACCGGACAACATTACGATGACAACATGTCCAAGGTCTTTTTTGAAGAATTGGAGATTCCCGTACCCCAATACAACTTGGGGATTGGATCGGACTCTCATGGGGTGCAGACCGCCCGTATGCTGCAGGGTATCGAAGATCTACTGCGTAAGGAACAACCAGATTGGCTGTTGGTCTATGGCGATACAAACTCGACGCTCGCGGGCGCGTTGGCGGCGGCCAAACTGGAAGTTCGGGTGGCCCATGTGGAAGCCGGGTTACGATCCTTCAACAGAAGAATGGCGGAGGAAGTCAATCGGGTCGTAACAGATCACCTGTCCGATCTCCTGTTCGCTCCCACTGCCGAGGCTGTAAAGAATCTTCGCCAAGAGGGTCTCTTGCAAGAGCATGTTCATCTCGTGGGAGATGTCATGTACGATGCGGCTCTGCGGTATGGTTCGAAAGCCGAGAAGGGCAGTTCGATCCTTCACAGTCTGGCGCTGAACTCAAAGGAATATATCCTGGTGACCGCGCATCGTGCTGAAACGACTGACAACCCAATTCGATTGCGAAATCTCATTCAAGGTCTGTGTGTCGCTGCACGACGGTTTCCAATCGTCTGGCCGCTCCACCCACGGACGAAGGCGGCATTGCAGCGACTCAGTTTGTTGGACGAGACAAAAAAGGCGACCAAACTTGTCGAACCTGTCGGGTATTTGGACATGGTGATGTTGGAAAAGCACGCGCGCTGTATTGCGACAGACTCTGGTGGCGTGCAGAAGGAGGCCTTCTTTTATCAAGTCCCTTGCGTCACGCTTCGGGACGAAACAGAGTGGGTGGAGCTCATCCACCTGGGATGGAACAAGCTTGTGCCTCCTGTCGACGTCACAGGGGTGGTGAATGGTCTGACCGACGCCTTTGCCCGTGACGGATACGATTGTCAGGATTCCCCAGGATTGTATGGCGGAGGGCACGCAGCGGATCGAGTCGTCGATGTATTGACCAGGAGTG
>JBEVJJ010000154.1:0-14540 GCA_040510255.1 Nitrospiraceae bacterium
ATCAGGGTGGTACCACGGAGCGCGCAAGCCTTCGTCCCTGGCTTACCAGGACGAAGGCTTTTTTATTTGCAGGTTGCTGAAACAGGTTTCCAACGTTGTTCTCGGCTCGAACAGAAGACACTGGGCGCTCACCGGCTCGCGCCCGTGCGCAGGCCTGAGGCGACTTATTCGCCGCGCGCACCTCAACGTACCCCGCCTGGGGAAAGAGCCTGTCTCGGCAGCTCGGGGTGGGCGGGTGAGAAGGGTACACCTCCGGTGTGTTTTTTGCCTGCGGCCGCGTTGGAAAGCTGTTTGAGCAACCTGCAGGACAGAGGAGGCATGCCATGACACGGATGATCAAGATTTTCGACACCACCTTACGAGACGGCGAGCAATCGCCGGGCGCAAGCATGAATGTGGAAGAGAAACTCATGATTGCGAAACAACTGGCTCGCCTCGGCGTCGATATTATCGAAGCGGGATTTGCATATAGCTCCCCCGGTGACTTTGAAGCCGTTCGGAGAATCGCACAGGAGATAGAAGGGCCGACCGTGTGTAGTCTGGCAAGGGCGCGGCAGGAAGATATTGTTCGTGCCTGGGAAGCGCTGAAGGGCGCAGGGAAAGTACGGATCCATACGTTCCTTTCCACTTCGGATATTCATCTGAAGTACCAGTTTAGAATGACGCGCGAGGAGGCAAAACAACGGGCTGTAGAAATGGTTCAACTAGCCAGGACATATGTCGAAGACGTAGAATTTTCGCCGATGGATGCCAGCAGGTCCGATCCTGGCTATCTCTACGAAGTCATTGAAGCGGTCATTGCGGCAGGAGCGGGAACGGTGAACATTCCTGATACGGTCGGCTATGCGATTCCTCAAGAATTCGGCGCGCTCATTCGTGGGATCCGGGAGCGCGTTCCCAATAGCTCGCAGGCCGTCATTTCTGTGCATTGTCATAATGATCTCGGTCTTGCCGTCGCGAACAGTCTGGCGGCGGTGCTCGAAGGGGCCGGACAAGTGGAATGTACGGTGAACGGTATTGGCGAGCGCGCGGGAAATACCTCGCTTGAAGAAGTTGTGATGGGACTACGGACAAGGAAGGATTGTTATGGGGCGGACACGGGAATCCGCACGGAAGAAATCTCCAAAGCCAGCCGTCTCGTGAGCAAGACGACGGGTATGGTGGTGCAGCCCAACAAAGCGATTGTCGGAGCGAATGCGTTTGCCCATACATCGGGAATTCACCAGGACGGACTGCTCAAGGAGAAAATCACCTATGAGATCATGCGGCCAGAATCCATCGGTCTGGAGCAGAACAAACTTGTGATGGGAAAACTATCCGGCCGCCATGCCTTCCGCCAGCGATTGGAGGAGCTCGGCTATAAGTTGAGCGAGGAAGAAGTGAATCATGCGTTCGAACGGTTCAAACGGTTGGCGGACCAGAAAAAGGAGATCTACGAGGAAGATCTCGAAGTCATCGTGTCCGAAGAAATTGCCAAAATGTCGGAACGGGTGGTATTGCAATCATTCCAGGTTGAGAGCGGAACGAACAAGGTTCCGACCGCCACGATCGAACTCCGGATCGATGGTCAGACCGTGACACATACCGGGACCGGAGATGGTCCGGTAGATGCCGTGTATCGCACCATCGCAGCGATGACCAATACGAAGAGCAAGTTGCTCATGTTCGGAGTCAATGCCATCACGAGCGGGACCGATGCGCAGGGAGAAGTGTCCGTCCGGCTTGAAGAGGATGGACGGACTGTGTCCGGACATGGGGCCGATACCGACATTATTACCGCGGCCGCTCGAGCCTATCTGAATGCGTTGAATAAGCTTGCCTATCTCGCCATGAAACAGGGCGACGGGATACAGAGGGTCAGCTTGATTTGATTGACACCTGCGCGGTAGATTCCTGACTTGTTCGCGCATCACGCGAGCCAAGACCGGGTTCTCTGCAGGCATGTTTTCCACTCACGTGAACGAGTGTCAGGAGTTTCTGGCGGGCGACCATACCCGTCTCAGGGAGCTGGTTCACCCCGAGAAAGCAGCCTTAAAGGTCGGGTATAGCCTCGCTCATGGATATCTCGATCCCGGCAAGCGGTCTCTCTGGCATCGGTTGCAATCCTCGGAGGTCTACTATTTTATCGGAGGACAGGGGGTCCTGACTGTGGGTGAGCGCCCTGTGGAGGTCAAGGCCGGTGCCGTGGTGTACGTGCCTCCCGGCATGAAACAGTCGTTGGCGAATACAAGCACCGAGACGATGGAGTTCCTCTGTCTCGTCGATCCGGCCTGGAGAATGGAAGACGAAGAGGTGCTGGAATAGCCCTCGCCGAATGGGCTTCTGCGGTGAGTGAGACGAAAGGGTAGACGCGTGAAGGCAAGAATTGCGGTGTTGACTGGTGATGGCGTCGGTCGCGAAATTATTCCCGAGGCGATCAAGATTTTGCGACAGGTCGCCGCACGCTATCATCACACCTTTGAATTCACACGCGGAGACATCGGTGGGCATGCGATCGATAAGGTGGGTGTTCCACTTCCACAGGAAACGCTGTTGCTGGCCAAGCAGAGTGATGCCGTTCTCCTTGGCGCGGTCGGCGGTCCCAAGTGGGAGGGGTTAGAGTATAGTCTTCGACCTGAACGGGCCCTTCTCGGGATACGAGAGGAGCTCGGACTCTATGCCAACCTGCGCCCCGCAAAACTGTATTCCGCTCTCATTGCTGCATCCACCCTACGACCCGAAGTGGTGGAAGGCATCGATATCTTGGTGATTCGTGAGTTGACCGGAGGGATCTATTTCGGAAAGCCGAAAGGAATCGAGAAGATGCCTTCCGGTGGCGAGCGCGGAGTGAATACCGAGGTGTATACGACCGAGGAAATCCGGCGCATCGCGCATGTGGCATTCGGAGCTGCGCGCAAGCGGCGAAACAAAGTCACCTCCGTCGACAAGGCGAATGTGTTGGAATCCTCAGAGCTATGGCGGCGCGTGGTGACTGATGTGCATCGCGAATATCCCGACGTTGAGCTCAACCATATCTATGTCGACAATTGCGCCATGCAGTTAGTGAGAAATCCGAAACAATTCGACGTGCTTCTCTGTAATAACATGTTCGGTGATATTTTGAGTGACGAAGCGGCCATGCTCACGGGATCCATCGGCATGCTGCCGTCTGCCAGTGTGGGGGCGAAGGTTGGATTATTTGAGCCTATCCATGGGAGCGCGCCTGATATCGCAGGCAAGAATATTGCCAATCCGATCGCGACCATCGCATCGGCCGGCATGATGTTGTCGTACGCATTTCAGTTGGAGAAGGAAGCCGAGGCGGTTGAGCAGGCTATAGTCAAAACCTTGTCTCAAGGGTATCGCACCAAGGATATTTGTGGAGAAGGCATGAAATTCGTGGGTACCGTCGAGATGGGTGATGCCATCCTGAAGCATCTGCTCTAGCAGGCTGTTGAAAAACAATTTCGGAGGCCCCTGAAAAGCAATCGTTCGATTGTGTGGAAACACGAGGAAACCCCAGCAGGATGTTCAAAATGGCCGTCCAGCGCGGCCGCAGCGAGCGAAGAGGCGAATCGTACTCTTTCCCGTACGGTGAGCCTCTGAGCGTCGCGAGAACAAAGCTGGCGGACTTTTTCAACATCCTGCTAGTGGAGTCAGTATGAGTATCGCGGCAAAATCTCAGATTATCGAGACCATCACAGGCTGCGGCGAGCCTGGTTATGGAGGAGACGGAGGACCCGCGACGGTCGCCTTATTGAATGAACCAAAGGGGGTCGCGGTTGACGCGAAGGGGAATCTCTTCATTGCAGACTCGGAGAATCATCTGATTCGAAAGGTGGATCGGCATACCGGATGTGTCACCACGATAGCGGGGAGGATCGGGACCGCTTCTCAGAATCCAGCGTCGAATCCGGAGGGCTCTCGTTCGACCCATCATGAGGACGATCCATTTGCCGACACCTCCGCAGAACAATCCCATCCATTTTCCCAAGTCGCCGATCTCAGCGGAACGGTGCGATTTGTGACCAATGGGTCCACAGGCGCGATGCGCTTTGCAGGCGATGGCGGGGCAGCCACGAGTGCCTCCCTCAATTTTCCCTCGGCGGTTGCGGTCGATGCGGCTGGAAACGTCTATATTGCAGATACCATGAATCACCGAGTGAGAATGGTGGAGGCGGAAACCGGCTTCATTCGGACCATTGCAGGAACCGGGCAGCCGCGGTTTTCTGGAGACGGAGGACCTGCTGTGAGTGCCGGCTTGCATGATCCTTCCGGCATTGTGATCGGCCGCGATCATCGACTCTATATCGCTGACCAAAGCAACAACCGGGTGCGAGTCGTCGATCTGAAGACCGGCACGATTTCCACCCTGTCCGGAAATGGAATCGCGGCTTATAATGGCGATCAGATACCGGCCGTGGGAGCCAGTCTTGCCGGGCCAAGCGGCCTCGCGTTCGGGCCTGACGATCAGTTGTATATTGCAGATACCTTCAACGGCAGAATACGTGCTGTCGATCTCAAGACCGGGCTTATTGAGACCGTGGCAGGAGATGGAGGAGAGTATCGGTTTCAGGATGGTGATGTTTCACCGAGTCTCGCTCGGCCCTACGGCATCGCGTTCGATCGGCATCATGGGATTCTCATAACGGATTCGGACAGTCATCTATTGCGATCGTACGATCGCAGCCGGCGTCGCATGAGCCGGCTCGTGGGGATCGGTACCGCCGACTTTTCCGGTGACGGAGCTTCCGCCAGACAGGCCGCTTTGAACTATCCCTTTGGCGTTGCGGTAGACGGGGAAGGAACGATTTATATCGCGGACACATTCAATCATCGCATCAGGCGCGTACGTTTGTAACGCCTGGTTGAACATGAACCGCATGACGATCTAGCGACGATGACTCCAATACCAAAAAAACCTACGTATCGCGTCGCCGTGGTGGGAGCGACCGGTGCTGTCGGCACCGAGATGATTGAGATACTGGAAGAACGCAAGTTTCCGGTAGAGGAACTGCTTCCTCTTGCTTCCTCCCGTTCCGTGGGTGGCACCGTCACCTTCAGGAACGAGGATATTCCCGTCAAGGAGCTGACCAAGAACTCGTTTGCCGGCATTGATATCGCGTTGTTTTCCGCCGGCGCCGATATCAGCAGGGAGTATGCTCCGATTGCCGCCCAAGCAGGCGCGGTCGTCATCGACAATAGCGCAGCTTGGCGTATGGATCCCAAGGTGCCATTGGTGATTCCGGAAGTGAATCGAGCGGATCTGGCGACTCATCAGGGTATCGTCGCGAATCCCAATTGCTCGACCATTCAAATGGTCGTGGCATTGAAACCTTTACACGATCAGGTTCGGATCAAGCGGATTGTCGTGACGACCTTTCAATCCGTGTCTGGCACCGGCAAGGACGCGATGGAAGAACTGATGGAGGAATGCAAAGACCTCCTTAGTTTTAGGGAACCAACGCCAAAGGTCTATCCGTATCAGATTGCGTTCAACTGCATGCCTCACATTGATGATTTTCTGCCGTCGGGCTATACCAAAGAAGAAATGAAGCTCATGCATGAAACACGCAAGATCATGGGAGACCATACGATCCAGGTGACGGCTACGACGGTTCGTGTCCCTGTCTATGTGAGCCATTCGGAGGCCGTGAACATCGAAACCGAACGCAAGTTGACGGCTCAGGAGGCGCGTGCCATCCTATCCGCTGCTCCGGGTGTCATTGTGTTCGACGATCCGGGGCGAAAGCTCTATCCCATGCCGCTTGATGCAGCAGGGAAAGACGACGTCTATGTGGGACGGATCCGGGAAGACGAATCGATCCCCAACGGGTTGAACGTGTGGATTGTGGCCGACAATTTGCGAAAAGGCGCCGCGCTGAATGCGGTCCAGATTGCCGAGTGTCTGGTGCAATGAGCGATGGGGGATTGGCACACACTAGGTCGGTCTCTTATCCTGATCGGGATCGGAATCGCCGTCATCGGGGTCTTGTTAAGCATTGCGGGCAAATTTCCGGGTTTGAACTGGTTCGGCAAACTGCCGGGTGACATTTCAATCAAAAGAGAACACGTTAGCTTTTATTTTCCAATTGCAACAAGTCTACTGATCAGTCTCGTATTGAGTCTCTTGGTCGCTATCTTTTCATGGCTCTTTCGCCGGTAGCATCCCCTCTGCCGACGCCAATTTGGTTCAGTATTCTCGTCTGTGCTCTTTTGCATGGCCAGCCGACGGTAGCCTGTGGCGAGACCATGCGCGTCCTGCTCGCCCAGGATATTCCACATGTGGAAGTGCGTTCCGACAGCGACATCGTTCTGATCGGGTCCAATGGCGATGCCCGGAAGATTCGAGCTCCCATCCTCATTTCTGTCCTGGGGACGGCAATGGGAGTCAACGGGAAGAGAATCGTTGGGGACCGGGTCGAGGTTCGTCCGCTGAGGGCTGGCCTATCCGTCGCCTTTCCTCAGAATTTGACGAGGAGCAATGGCACAAGAACGCTCGGACCTGCGCGGATTTCCAGCGCCGCTCCATCGGGCGGTATGCCGATCAGCGGTGGGGTTCGCATTGTGCTGCGTGGAAAGGGCCTTTCTGCGATTAACTTAGTGGACCTTGAGGAGTACGTGAAAGGCGTCGTTCCATCCGAGGTAAGTTCATCCTGGCATCCGGAGATGCTGAAGGTTCAGGCGGTCGCGGCCCGTACCTATGCGCTTTACAACAAGATGCTCAGCGGGACGAGGGAATACGATGTCATGTCGACAATACAGGATCAGGTATACCGAGGTCGTGCAGGTGTGGACAGCCGTGTAGAGCATGCAGTGGATCACACGAGAGGATTGGTCGTGACGCATCGCAATGCCCCCATTTATGCCGCCTTCTCATCGACTGCTGCCGGACCGACCGAAGACGCCATTAACGTGTGGTCGAAGGATTTGCCCTACCTCAAGGGCGTCGAGTGCCCGTTTGACCTGAGCTCTCCCTATTACCAGTGGAAAGTAAGCCTCAAGATTGAGCAGCTCGAAAGTAATCTCAGGCAACAAGGTTTCATGGTGGGGACGGTAGTCACCATGACGCCAGTTGCCTACAGCCGCGCAGGACGCGTGACCAAGCTTCGCATACTCCACTCCCGGGGCGAGTTGATCTTGCGTGGCGAGGACCTTCGTAAAGCGGTGGGTTACACCGTGATTCCAAGCACGCAGTTTGAGGTCGAGTTGGTGGGGACGGACATCGTATTTGCCGGGTATGGTGCGGGCCATGCAGTGGGGCTTTGCCAGTGGGGAGCCAAGGAGCTTGCCGAATTGGGCTACCCGTTCATGAGCATCTTGCACTATTACTATCCGGGCACGGAGTTGCGCAACGCTGCGCTTGCGCCGCTGTCCCTTCCGCCGAATCCTTCTCCGTAATGCGGCTAAGCGATTTTGATTTTCCGTTCGATTCGACCCTGATCGCGTCCCGCCCTGCGAAGCCTCCTGACCGTGCACGCCTCCTCGTCATGGACCGGCACGGTGGAAGTTTTCATCACTACAGTATGGCCGATCTGCCTTCATTGCTGAAAGCCGGCGACCTCGTGGTGGTCAATGATACGAAAGTGATGGCGGCTCGGATTCAGGGACGCGTGCATCAAAACGGCAAACCGGTCGACATGCTGTTCGTGCGAGATCTCGGACTGGATGTATGGGACGTCATGCTGAAGGGAAGATTCCCAGTAGGCCTGGTGATCGACATCAACGCGCAGACGAGGGCGGTTATTCTCGAACGAAACCGGGAGCAAACGCGGGTACGAATTGAAGGTGGTACGAACATGTACGACCTTATGCGTGAGATCGGGACCATGCCGCTTCCCCCCTACATCAAGCGAGCCCCGACCATTGAAGATCGGGAGTGGTATCAAACCATGTTCGCTCGTGTTGAAGGAGCCATTGCCGCGCCAACGGCCGGACTGCATTTCACGGAGCACCTCCTTGCCGAGCTGAGTCAGCGAGGCATCCGTATAGCGACCGTGACGCTACATGTCGGTCCAGGAACCTTCAGGCCGGTCACTGTAGATCGGATTGAGGAGCATCAGATGGCTGCAGAGGCCACGGAGGTCAGTGAGAAGACGGTAGATGTGATTCGGGAGACTCAAGCGAACGGCGGCAGGATCATTGCGATCGGGACCACGGTGACTCGGGCTCTGGAGTCTGCCGCCAGAGATACCGGAGTGATTCAACCATTTTACGGGCCGACCGATCTTTTCATCAGGCCGGGATTCTCCTTTCACGTCATCAATGCGCTCCTCACCAACTTTCATCTGCCGCGAACGACTCTGCTGATGCTCGTCTCCGCATTGGCCGGTGTCGATCGGCTACGTGATGCCTATGCCGAAGCCGTTTCAGCACGCTATCGCTTCTACAGTTACGGCGATGCGATGTTGATTCGGTGATCGAGGAGCTACAGGAGTTCCTTGTGGGTCTTAATGGGGACTTTCGCTTTCATCGATTCGGCATAGGCCATCAAGGCACGTTGTTGCTTCTGGAAGAGAAAACTCTGGAAAATGCGTTCCTTGGCCGTCGAGGCTTTCGCGGGATCCGTTTCACCCTGGCGCGTGACTAAGGTCTGGGCCTCGGAAAATTCGGATGGCGTCAGGGCCACTGCATCCATGATGACCATGCGGGCCTTATTGGTCAGCATATCCCTGGCCTCCATGGCCTCGAAAAGAGAAGGCGTGAGATGATTGGCCGCCAGAAGCCGCCTGTATACCTCGGGGTCGAACGCGCCGTTTCGTTGAAACTCGGGTCGTTGCATCACAGCAGCGCGTAAATCGTCATCAGACACGGTGAGGCCCATATCGTGAGCGGCGATCAGCCACATCCGATTTTCAATCAGCTGCTCCAAGACAAACTGCTTGAGAAACTCGTCCTTGATATCGGTCTGTCCCTTGTCTTTGTAGAACCGATAGGTATTCTCGTAGGCACGGCGAAATTCGTCTTGGGGAATCGTGAACTCACCGACGGATGCCACGCTATCTCCCGGTTGTTGGCCGAACCCCCACCACCCCATCGTAATAATGAATGCGAGCGCAAGGACTCCCATGATGGTCTTTAAGAACCACGGGTAATCATGTGCCACTTCACGTAATAGTTTGATCATGAGAATTCGACGAGGAATTGGCGAGGCGAAATTGTACTCAGGGCGGTGTCGGAAAGGCAAGTAGGGAGCAAATCGTGCCGGCGTCGGAATGTTTTCGTCTTTGTTTGTGCGAAAAGAATGAATTTGCTATAGTGTCGCTAGTTGAGGAGACCTCAATTGGCGGAGGCGATAAGTGGGCAGACCACGATCGATGTTGAGGTTTACCCCAAGGCCCAAGTTCTCAATCGTTTCATCGCGAAACTGATTGATCTTCTGATTGTGGCTGCCGCCGATAGACTGGTGCCTCCTGTCGGCTCCCTTGCCGGACTCGCCTATATCTTGGTGGCCGACGGGTTTGCGGGCGGCCGAAGCGTCGGGAAGCGGCTTATTGGCCTGCAAACTATTCTGCCACGTACCCGTGAGGGTGCTGGTTTTAAGGAATCGATCGTCCGCAATCTTCCGATCGGTCTCGCGCAAGTGATGTTGGAAGTTCCCTATGTCGGCTGGGTGGTGTCGGTGGCACTGCTTTCATTCGAAGGCTTGTTGATCATTGGAAATCATCATGGTCGGCGTCTTGGGGATGAAATCGCGCGAACGCAAGTGCTCGATGCAGGTCAGCTGGATATACCTGATTGATGACGGTGAGTCCGTACCGGAGCGGTCATCTCTTATGAGCAGGAAGGGAGAGAATCCGTGAATTTTGTGAGCGACATGTTCGGCTGGTTCTCCAACGATCTGGCCATTGATCTCGGTACTGCCACAACACTTGTCTATGTTCACGGAAAAGGAATCGTCCTCAATGAACCCTCCGTCGTCGCAGTCGAAAAAAAGACAGAGCGGGTCATGGCGGTTGGTGCGGATGCGAAACGCATGCTGGGACGAACTCCGGGAAACATCGTCGCTGTCAGACCGATGAAGGAAGGCGTGATCGCCGACTTTGAAATGGCGGAAGCCATGCTCAAACATTTCATCCAAAAGGCGCACAATCGCACCGCCTTCGTCCGTCCGCGCATTATCATCGGGGTTCCCTCGCGTATCACCCAAGTGGAACAACGTGCGGTTCGTGATTCCGCCGAACTCGCCGGAGCGCGGGAAGTGTACCTGATTGAAGAGCCCGTTGCGGCTGCGATCGGCGCGGGTCTTCCGATTACCGAGCCGTCCGGGAATATGGTGGTCGATATCGGTGGCGGCACGACGGACATCGCAGTGATTTCGCTCGGTGGAATCGTCTACAGCGAATCGGTCAAGGTCGCCGGTGATCGTATGGACGACGCGATCATGAATTACATCAAGAAAAAATATAACCTCCTCATCGGAGAGCATATGGCGGAGCGTATCAAGTTCGAGATCGGCTCGGCCTACCCGTTCGAGGAGCGTAAGACCATGATGATCAAAGGGCGTGATCTCATTTCAGGTATTCCGCGCACGCTCGTGGTGGACGACGCGGAAGTGAGAGAGGCGCTGCAGGAGCCCATCGGAACAATCGTCAATGCGATCAAGGTGGCGTTGGAAAACACGCCGCCTGAACTGGCAGGAGATATCATTGACCGCGGTATTGTGCTCACTGGTGGAGGGTCTTTGCTGAAGGGGATGGATACTCGATTCCGGGAAGAAACGAACCTGCCGATCATTACCGTCGATGATCCGCTCACTTCTGTGGTGCTTGGTGTCGGCAAGATTCTCGACGAACTCGATCTCCTCCGCAAGGTCTCCGTGATGTCGCAGTGCAGTACGGTGCGATGAACTCCATCCCGAGTGTGGATGGCTATTTTGCGTTCGACATACGGCAGTAAGCGTCTGGCCGTCGTCCTGTTCGCTCTTCTGCTGGCCGCCCTCTTCCTCCTCCCGAGTCAAAGCCAAGGAGTATTGCAGTTTCTTGGCGGGCCGATCGGGCAAGTCCTGAGTGTTCCTCTCGAAGTCTTCTCCTCTCTTGATCGTGGGATGACAGAGATCTGGGAGGGGTATGTCGCGCTGCGGGGGATACGAGAAGAAAATCGTCAACTTCGAAAACAACTCGAATTTGTGCAGGGGCAGAACAATCAGCTTCGCGAAGCTACCGTTGCGACACAACGGCTTGAAGCCCTACTGGATTTCAAGCAGAAGTCGATTCCCGACATGATAGCGGCGCAGGTCATTGGACGAGATGCGACGAATTGGTATCGCGGAATTATTCTGAATAAGGGTGAGCAGAATGGGGTGCGTGCGGAGATGGGAGTTGTTACGCCCGCCGGGGTGGTCGGCCGAGTGGTCAAGACGACATCTTCCTCTTCCGTTGTTCTTCTCATGACGGATCCCAACAATGCCATTGCGGCTCTGGTCCAAGGGACTCGCGATGAAGGGATCGTCGAAGGCACTCGAAGCGGTCGAGCTCGGATGAAATACATCCCCCTGCTTTCCACCGTCCACCCAGGCGACCGCGTCATTACCTCTGGGCTGACTGGTTCATTCCCTCGCGGGCTGGCGATTGGTGTCATGACGCATATTCAACAAGAAGAGGGCGATGTGTTTCGCTCGGCCGAACTTGAACCGGAAGTCGATATGACCAAGCTTGACGAGGTCTTGGTCATCCGCAGTCCCTATGAAGAGGCCGAGGCGTCGAAAAAAATGATACCAGGCATGCCGGGAGAGAAAAGGAAGCCATGAAAATATGGCTCTATATCGCACTTCTCCTTACCGTCATCCCCTTACAAACGACGCTGCTGCATCATGTGACCGTCCTCGATGTGCGACCGGACCTGGGACTGGTTGTGGTGTGTCTGGTGGGATTCTTCGGCGGAGAATTGGATGGTCTCATCATCGGATTCATTCTCGGCTGGTCTCAAGATATCATGTCAGCCGGTGAATTGTGGGTGAATGTCGTGTCCAAGGGTGGCGCGGGCTTCGTGGCCGGTCTGGCCGGCCGGCATCTTGCGCACATCACGCCCATGGTGTTGTTGATCGGACTGGGCGCCATTTCTTGCTTGTCGAGTCTCGTATTTGTGTACTCGATGAAAACTTCCGATTGGGATCTCATGTGGCATGCGTTCCACTCGAAGGCGTTGATTCAAGCTGTGCTCGATGCCTTCATCGGAGCGGGAGCATATTGGCTGTTCGCACGTCGATGGGTGACTGATCCCTTCCTTCAGCAGGACAGATTGTGATCGCTCCCGCGACGTAGGTAGGTTTGATGGCTTCGGTCGGCACCCACGAAACAGAGCTTTTTGATCTTCAGCGCCGCCTCGTCATTTTACGGGCGGGGCTGCTCCTTGTCGTGGCCTTCCTCGGCCTGCGCTTGTGGCATCTCCAGGTACGCGAAGGGCCCTACTATCGGGATTTGTCGGAAAACAATCGCACCCGCTCCGTCATTCTTGAACCGGCGCGGGGGCTCATTTACGATCGTCACGGCGTCTTGCTGGCGAATAACGTTCCCAGTTTCAGTCTGTATGTGACGTTGGAAGATGTCAAAGACCGGGAAGGCCTGATCGCTACGTTGGCCACTCTGCTCAACTTGGATTCCGAGGTCATCCAGAAAAAATTGTCCGGCGGTAAGGGAAACAAACTGCTGCCCAGGAAGATCAAGGATCGTCTGACGCTTCGCGAGGCCACGATCATCGAGGCCCATCGCCTCGACTTGCCGGGAGTGATGATCCAGGTAGAGTCTCAGCGCAACTATCTGGGTGGTCCAACGGCCGCGCATGTCCTCGGGTATGTCGGGGAAATCTCCCCCGAACAACTCGAGAAACCGGAATCCGCCGACCTTCATCAGGGGAGCATCGTCGGGCAGTATGGGGTGGAACGCTTTTTCGATCGCGACATTCGCGGTAGATCGGGCCAGAAAAATCTCGAAGTCGATGCTCTGGGGCATGAGAAACGCTCCGCAGTCGTAGAGTTGCCGAGCGCCGGGGGTGATTTGTATTTGACCATTGATGTCAGACTTCAGAAAGTCGCTGAGGACTTGTTGGGTGAAGAGTCCGGGGCGATTGTGGCGTTGGATCCGACGAATGGAGATATCTTGGCCATGGCCAGCCAGCCGTCGTTTGATCCCAATGTGCTTTCGAAGGAATTGACACCCAAGCAATGGATCGAGATCGTGCAGGATGAGGGGCGCCCGCTGAACAATCGCGCGACGCAGGGACAATACCCGCCTGGTTCGACCTTTAAGGTGGTGATGGCTGCCGCAGCGTTGGAATCCCACACCATGACCCCCGGCAGCACAGTCCGCTGTACAGGTGGCTATCAATTCGGAAATCGTCTGTTCCATGATTGGAAAGCCG
Source organism: Nitrospiraceae bacterium (assembly GCA_040510255.1). Taxonomy (GTDB): domain Bacteria; phylum Nitrospirota; class Nitrospiria; order Nitrospirales; family Nitrospiraceae; genus DASSBQ01. The sequence continues at coordinate 13,339 of JBEVJJ010000154.1, forward strand.
GCGGTCATGGATTGGTCGATATGAATCATGCGTTGGTTCATTCGTGCGACGTGTATTTCTATACGGTCGGGCAGCGGATGGGAATCGACACGATTGCGGAGTATGCCAAGCAGTTCGGTTTGGGGCAGGAAACCGGTGTAGTGCTGCCGTCTGTACGAGTGGGTATCGTTCCGTCCACGGCATGGAACCCGTAAGCCAAAATACACCCGTGGTATCCGGGAGAAACGATTTCGGCTGCGATCGGACAGGGCTATGTCACTGTCACCCCCTTGCAAATGGCCAGTGTGATCGGAACCCTCGCCAATGATGGCGTGGCGATGAAGCCAAGGATCGTCAAGGGCCTGATGGATCGGAGTACCGGAGAGAGGAAAGATTTTGCGCCAACGGTCCGCGGAAGGTTGGATGTAAAGCCGGCGACCCTCAAGGTCATCAAGGAGGCGCTGGCAGGAGTCGTGAAGGAAGGAACGGCCACGAGAGCGAAGTCCTCGATCGTCACGATTGCCGGCAAGACGGGTACCGCCCAAACAGCCGCGTTGCGTACCGGACCGGAGAAGGACATTCCCAAGAAATTCCGCGATCATGCCTGGTTTGTAGCGTTTGCTCCCGTGGAGGCGCCCAAGATCGCGGTGGCTGTGCTGGCCGAGCATATGGGGCATGGAGGTTCTGCCGCCGCTCCCCTCGCCAAGGATGTCATCGAAACGTATATGAAACTTTCCGGTGCGGCAGGCCCATCACCCCGCTCTGCGACTTCGCCCGTTAGCTCCTCTCCCGGCGATCATGTACACCGGCCATGATTGATCGCGTTATAGATCATCGCGGCATCGATAGTTTCGATATCCGATTTATCGGGGTGATTGGGGCTATCCTGGCCTTCGGGGTGGTCTCCATCTACAGTGTGACCCACATGCAGGACGGGGGTGTTCCGTTATACCTGAAGCAGTTGGTATGGATCCTGTTCGGATCCATCGCCTTTTTTGTCATGCTGGTGTCCGACTACCATAAGGTTGCACGGCTGGCCTATCCTGCGTATGCTGTGATCCTGCTGCTTCTGGCGGTTGTGCTCCTGATGGGAAAAACCTCCCATGGGGCGCAACGCTGGATGACGATCGGGCCATTTGCCTTTCAACCGTCGGAGTTCGCCAAACTGGTTCTAATTCTGGTGCTCGCGAACTATTATTCCTCGGTTCATCGAATTGGATGGA
>JBEVJJ010000155.1:0-8469 GCA_040510255.1 Nitrospiraceae bacterium
AAAGCGCGATCACCGCTGTGGTCGATGACTTTGTGGCCCGCGTCGCATCCGACCAGCGGATCAATGGGAAATTTGCCAATGCCAATATCCCTCGATTGAAAACCATGCTGGTCGATCAAATCTGCCAGGCCTCCGGCGGACCCTGCACCTATACGGGTCGCGACATGAAGAGCGCCCATTCCGGGATGGGCGTGAGCGGATCTGACTTCGATGCGCTGGTCGGCGACCTGGTGGCCACGCTGAACAAGTTCAAGGTCGGCGACCGGGAGAAGAATGAACTGCTCGGCGCACTCGGTCCGATGAAGCAGGACATTGTTGAAAAGCCGACAGCGAGCCTGTCCGGACCGATAGAAAGCGACTTGCAGGAATTCGTCCGTTGGCAAGAAGAGCGAGCCTCCGTATCATTTTGATCAACCAGCAAAGTCGTGAGGCAGTAGATGAGCTGCCTCACGGCTTACGCCGTCCCTTTTGATTGGGAAGGTGGTTCCCCTATTCATCAAGTTCTTGATATGATTGCGACAGGATCGCGTCGTGACGAGATTTGAAAAGGCGGCAAGATACATTTTTTGTTCTGATCGGGATGCGGCTGGCTCTCCGTAATGGATGTCATCGGTAAGACCTCGCCGGGATGCCTCTACTACGCTTGGATCATACAACCCCTGTGAGCTCACAATGCCGTTGACGCTGCTCGCCCGTCAGAATCCCCTCGCGTCCTGCAAAGAGCAACTTCGCATCCTTGACCAAACAACCTGCCACCCCTTCGAGACCCGTCTTGCCGAAGCAGGGCTCGAGCCCCTTTGCGCAACCGGCATCACCGTTTTTCAAATCAACGTCGGCAAACTCTGCAATCAGACCTGCCGACATTGTCACGTCGATGCTGGTCCCGACCGCCGCGAGGTCATGTCCAAAGAGATCGCCGAACTCTGCATCGAGGTCCTCGGGAAAACAGCTATTCCGACTGTCGACATCACCGGTGGCGCGCCGGAACTTAATCCTCATTTTCGGTGGATCGTGGAGCAGGCCAAAATACTGGGACGACACGTCATCGATCGCTGCAATTTCTCTGTTCTCTTATTGCCTTCACAGCAAGACCTTGGTGAGTTCCTCGCACGTCACCATGTCGAAGTGATTGCATCACTCCCCTACTATCGTCCGGGCCAGACCGATGCGCAACGCGGGCAGGGTGTGTTTGAAAAGTCTATTCAGGCATTGCGCCTGCTCAACAGCCTTGGCTATGGACAAGCAGACAGCCCACTCAAATTGAACCTGGTCTGCAACCCCGTCGGCGCCTTCCTACCTCCCAAGCAGGACGATATTGAGGCATTGTTTCGGCGTGAGCTAGCCGGTCGCCACCAGGTCACCTTCAATCATCTCTACACGATTACCAATATGCCTATCAGCCGCTTCCTAGAATTCCTCCTCGAGAGTGGGAATTATGCCCCCTACATGGAACGGCTGGCACAGGCGTTCAACCCATCGGCTGCTGCCGGCGTCATGTGCCGTTACACTCTCTCGGTCGGTTGGGACGGCACGCTTTATGATTGTGATTTTAACCAAATGCTCGACTTGCCGGTGACCCCTCATGCCCCACGTCACTTACGCGACTTTGATCCCATGCGTTTACACGAGCGGCAGATTGTGACGCAGAATCATTGCTACGGGTGCACCGCCGGCTCAGGTTCCTCATGCGGAGGGGCAGTGACCGGCTGAGTCTTGGCACTGATCCTTGATGACATGCCAGTACTGAGAGAAAGGTGGGGGGAATGTATTTCTGATCGTTCAAGCATACGTTGGACAACTACCGGTCACCGATCTCCATGCTGAACTCCGTTTTTTTCACGCCGTGTTTGAATACTCGCGGTCCCTCTCGTTGACATGATCAGTCAGACAGATCAAAGTGGCGCGCTCTACAGCCATTTCGTTATTGCCCCGTTCCTATCGTTTTGCTATGGTGTTGGATCGGCCTACAGTCAACCTTTGATTTGAGCCCTGCATGGCTTGGGATCCCAAGGATCCTTGGAGTAAAAAAAGCGATTCTCTTGATGATGCCTTTCGACAGGCTCAGAACCAACTTCGCGACCTGCTTCCTTCTGCCGGCCTGAAAAACCTTTTCCTGGTGGCCGCCGCCATCTTTCTCATCTGGCAAAGCGCATTCATCGTTGCACCCGACGAAGAAGGTGTCGTCAAACGTTTCGGCATTCCCGTTCGTACCGTGTTACCTGGCCCCCATCTCAAAATTCCGCTCATAGAAAGCGTTCTGCAACCCAAGGTGGCCAAGTTGCACCGGGTCGAAGTGGGATTCAGAAAAGACCGTCAAGGGCGCCAACAGATGATCCCGCAAGAGGCCCTGATGCTGACCGGAGACATGAACATCCTGGCCATCGAATTTATTGTGCAGTACAAAATCAAGAACTCGAGCGACTATTTGTTCAATGTGGCGTACATCGATGAAACCATTGTGAAGGCTGCCGAGGCGGCTATGCGAGAAGTGATCGGAAAGAGCAAGATCGACGAAGCACTGACAACTGGCAAGGCGGTTATTCAACAGGACACTCAGGACTTGCTCCAACTCATCCTCGACCAATACACGGCCGGCGTGCAGATCGCAGCCGTTCAATTGCAGGATGTCGATCCTCCCGAAGCCGTCGCAGCGGCGTTCAAAGATGTGACCAACGCCAAAGAAGACCGCGAGAAATTAATCAACCAATCGCAGGGATACCGCAACGATATCATCCCAAAAGCAAAAGGTGAGGCCGCCCAGGTTGTCAATCAGGCGAAAGGCTACGCGCAGGCCAGGTTGAATCGTGCTCAGGGGGAAGCCAATCGTTTCACTGCAACGCTGAAAGAATACAATCAGGCGAAGGAAATCATCAGCAAGCGGATTTATATCGAAACACTCGAAGAAATCCTTCCGCATGTCGAAAAAATAATCCTCGACGGGAAAGCGGCAGACCGGACGCTTCCCTATCTTCCCCTGGAACGGTTGTCCAAACCAACCCCGTCATCCACTCCTGCGGAGCGTGCCCAATGAGCAAGCAAGGATTGATTATCGGCGTCCTTGCCATCTTAATCGGTTTGATCGTATTAGGCGCCTCCCCACTGTTCATCCTCGACGTCACGCAAACGGCTATCGTCGTACAACTCGGTAAGCCGGTTCGGAATGTGACGGTGGCTGGACTGTACATGAAGGTGCCCTTCATCGAAGAAGTCACCTATTTTGACAAACGCTTGTTGGACTATGACTCGGACGCGCAGGATGTCATTACACAGGACAAGAAAACATTGCTGCTGGACAATTTCGCCAAATGGAAGATCACCGACCCGCTGAAGGTGTATCAAGCGTTTCAAACCCAGCGAGGTGCCTTGCAACGCCTGCACGACATTATTTACAGCGAGCTCCGCGTTGAATTGGGGCGACATGATTTGGCAGAAATCGTGTCGACGGCTCGAGCCGGTCTCATGAAGGTCGTCACCCAACGATCCAATGAAACAGCCTCCAGCTATGGCATTGAAATATTGGATGTCCGAATCAAGCGAGCCGATTTGCCTGAACAGAATGAGAAAGCTGTGTTCGCCCGCATGCAGGCCGAACGGGAACGACAAGCCAAGCAATACCGTGCCGAAGGTGCCGAAGAGGCTCAAAAAATTCGGTCAGATGCCGAAAAGGACCGTGAAATCATCTTAGCGGAAGCTTATAAGGAATCGGAAGAACTCCGAGGAAGCGGGGACGCGAAAGCCTTTCGGATTTACGCGGAAGCCTATCGTCAAGACCCGCACTTTTTCGACTTTACACGCTCGATGGAAGCCTATAAAAAAACATTTCGCGACAAGTCCACGTTGGTCATGAGTCCTGATTCGGAATTCTTCCGTTTTTTGAAGCAGCGGTGATCTTTAGGACAAGCTAACGAATCGCCCTGCCGCCGCATCCCAAACCTACCCGTTCGACCGCAGATGTGGGTAAAGGTTGGCGAAGAGCGCATCTTTTCATAGTAAGGCCGGCGCTGCCATCAACCTCGGAAGTCTCGGTGACACAAATTGGCCTTCCTGCCCAGCCATCACCAAAAGAATCTCTTTCAACACGCGGCCACTCACGCCAGCCACACTGGGCCACGCAATTTGTGTCACATGCGATGGCAGTCCGTTGCAAGAAGGGCTGTCCGCAACGCGGCAATAGAGTATGGATCAAGAAGTCGGCATGAGAATCAGCGGTCAGGAGTAACGGAACGCGATATGTGAAGATCGTTCGGATGGCTCTTGGACTGGCTGGCATCATACCACAGTGCCATGCATGGCAGACCATGCGCAGCGAGTCCGGATTGAATGGATGGGAAACAGGGCTAGGTGAGGAAAATACGAAGGGTCATTCAGTCAAGAATGAACCTGGAGGGATCCAAAGCCTGTCCATTTTTCTTGACCATGTAGTGAAGGTGGGGCCCAGTAGAGAGTCCCGTGGTGCCGACGAGAGCGACCACATCGCCTCGTTTGACCCGTTGACCTTCCTTCACCAGAGCTTTGGCCAGGTGCCCGTACACCGTCTCAACGCCGTAGCCATGATCAATCTTTACCATATTGCCCATTTTTGAGTCGGAACTGACTTGGATGATACGGCCCTGAGCCGGAGCCTGCACAGGCGCATTGGGAGAAGCTCCAATATCTAGACCATCATGCCAGGCTGGTTTTTCGGTAAACGGAGACACCCGAGGACCAAACCCCGAGGTAACCCATCCTCTGACAGGCCAGATCGAAGGTGTGGAGGACCACTGGGTGGAGCGCTGTTCTGCCGCTTGCGTCAACTCCTGAAGAGTGCGTTCCTGAGTAGATGCCTCCCTTGAAAGAATATCGATTTCATTGCGAACCTGTTGTGCAATGATTTCAGCACTTTCAGGATCGATCCGAGCTTCCGGCATCAATTCTTTCGGCTCCGTGGTCTGTAAACGTCCCTCTTGATTACCCGCAGCAGGCACGTTGCCCGGACCAGGCTTACCATCCGGCACTGGTCCGTCCTCCCCGCCTCGCCCATTTGATAAATCTCCGGCCTGCTTGGCTGGTTCGATTCCCAACATCACACGCAACCGTTGATTGATTTCGTTCATAGCGGAAATTCGCTTCTTGAGGTCATCAATGGCAGACGAAAAGGCGGCCGTTTGCTCCCGAGCGCTCATCGCCTCCGCACGAAATGCGGACAACTGCCATACTTCCCCAGTCCTGATCACATAGTGGGAAACCACTAACAAATCAGCGAGGACAATCACCGCTGCCAAGATCAACAGCTTTCGAACAAACTTTCTCGGGAAACTAAAGCGAAGAGGCTTCGAAGCTGACCCTCGAAAAACCACAACCGTATAAGCATCGCCGGTTTCGTTTGCTGATTGGCTCATCTCCCTACTCCCTCACGCCAAAGGGACAAAAAAACTGCCTCCGTTGGCTTTAAGGCAGTGTACTCATCCCACCCGTCTTGGTCAACCCTTTATTCCTTTGTCGCAAAAATGCCTCATTCAATAAATCAGCTACTTCTGGGTCTCCTGCCTGATCCATTCAAGATATTTCCTCGAGCCCATAACGATTGGAAATGCAATCACCTCGGGTACTTCATAGCTATGATGCGTCGTAATAAGTTCTTCCAAGTCAAGAAAACGCCCGGCCGTCGTCTTCAAAATGAGCAGCGACTCCTTTTCGGAATTGACCTTCCCCTCCCATCTGAAGACTGATCGCACGTTCTCGACAATCGTGGCGCACGCTGCGATCTTACTTTCAACAACCAAGGTACTCAGCCTGTTCGCCTCCTCATGGGTAGATGCAGTAACAAAGACGACCAACGCAGCGTCTGAAGCCTCTGATCTCGGCATGAACCCCTCCTGCATTGACATTTAACGCAAGCTCCATGCCTCTTCTATGGCGGGACCACATGTGACCACTGTTAAATCAATATCTTATGATCATGCGCCAGTTATCAACCGCGAACCAAGTCATCAGATTCTGTACATTTGAACAAGAATTTGACCGATCTGACACGATGCGAGAGAGCCCTAGGAACATATCCTCATCTCGCTCCTCCTGCATCGCGGAACCCTGCGACCGAGGTTGACAGGCCATTAGGACGGCTCCTATGATCAGATCAAGACAAGTGGAGGTATTGAAATGGACTTCGCGATTACTCCAAAAGAACTAAAAACTCGCTTAGATCAGGGAGACAAACTCGTCCTAGTGGACGTTCGTGAACCATGGGAATTTGCTCTGGCAAAGCTTGAGGGCTCGGTCCTGATTCCTCTGGCTACTCTCCCTCAATCCCTGAACAAATTGGACCGTCAAGCAGAAATCATTGCCTATTGCCATCATGGAATGCGCAGTGCCGATGCCACTGGATTTCTTCTGCAGCAGGGTTTCCCAAATGTGAAGAACCTAATCGGCGGGATTGATGCGTGGTCGGCGCAGGTAGATCCATCAGTTCCACGCTATTGAGGGCTTGACGGCTTGTCCCATACGATTACCTGAGTGCGTCCTGAAAATACTCGACCGTTCGGCGCAAGCCCTCCCGGAGATCGACCTTAGGCTCCCAACCGAGTTCATGCCGCAATTTCGTTGCATCGATAACACTACGCGCTTGTTCGCCCTTTTTTGAAGGCCCGTGCATCTCCTTGCCGCTGGCCTTCGTCAAATCGAGGACAACTTGAAATAGGTCGTTGATCGATGTCTCAATTCCCGTCCCGACGTTAAAAACTCCCTGTGCGTCCTGCCCCATGGCCATGAGATTGGCCTCTACCACATCTTCCACATAGACAAAATCACGCGTCTGCCGACCATTCCCGTTTATCACCGGTTGTTCATGATTCAGAAGCTTCTGAATGAAAATAGACACCACTCCTGCTTCTCCTTCCGGATCCTGTCGGGGCCCATATACGTTGGCGTATCGCAAGCTCACCACTTGGATTCCGCTGAGCCTGGTGTAATAGGAGAGGTAGTGTTCTCCACACAGCTTGCTGATTCCATATGGAGACAACGGCTGAGTCACGTGCGACTCCGGAGCTGGAAACAGCTGCTGCTCCCCATAGATCGCCCCGCCGGACGATGAGAAAATTAACTTGCGCGCCCCATGTTTGACCGCTTGCTCCAGGACATTCAGCGTTCCCAAGACGTTGATCTTCGCGTCAAATAGTGGGTCCTCCACTGAACGCCGGACATTCATCTGAGCCGCCAAATGCATGATGACGGATGGCCTTTCGTTTCGGAACACACGCTCCAATTTGGTTCCCTCTATATCAAGTTTATAGAATTGAGCGGCACGCGGGACATTTTTACGTTTTCCCGATGAAAGATTATCTACGACAATCACTTCATGTCCCTCTTGAAGCAACCGTTCAACAACATGAGATCCGATGAATCCCGCTCCGCCCGTTACCAACACTTTCATAGGTTTCCTCTCATGGTCCGATCCGACATGATATCTGACGTTCCTGGTTTAATACCGACATCGGCCAGCGTACACCTTATGGTTCGCCGCACAAAGCTTTTTTCCCCCGCCCGCCCCGAATAGATTTCTCCTCACACGCTGTTATCTCGACAGGCTTCATGCGTGCTTCCGCCGGTGAAAGACCATCAAGGCTTCACGATTTCCTTTGCGCCCGAAAATTGGAGAATCCATCTTGTCGACGACTATTAGGCCAAGGGTGTGCGCGTATTCCGAGATTTTCCGCATGACCTCCTCCCGCAACTCCTCATCACGCACCACCCCTCCTCGTCCAACTCGACCCCTCCCTACTTCAAATTGAGGTTTGACCAGAGCTACGATTGTCGCCTGGCCCCCCAAAAAAGACATCAGGCAAGGCAACACGAGCGTCAGAGAAATGAACGACACATCGATCACGGCTAAGTCAATTGGTTCGGCAATCGATGAAGACGATAAATAGCGGATGTTTGTTCGCTCAAGCAGAACAACTCTTGGATCGTTTCGCAAGCGCCAGTCAAATTGACCGTACCCGACATCCACGGCATACACGCGCTCAGCACCCCGCTGCAATAGGCAGTCCGTAAAACCTCCTGTCGAGCACCCGACATCCATGGCAATCTTCCCCATCGGATCGACATGGAAACGATCCAGGGCCGGACCCAACTTATCCCCGCCCCGGCTGACGTATTGAGAGAGACGATGAACAATCTGGATGTCCGCCCCGTGAGAAATCAATTTCGCTTGTTTGTCGACCACACAGCCGTCGACTCTCACCATGCCGGCCAAAATCAACCTGCCAGCCTCCTCTCTGCTCGTCACGAGTCCTCGATCGACGAGGGTACGATCCAATCGGTCACGTGCTCCGGAAGGTGAGTGCTGCATGTGGAGAGGGGACTAGTGGCCTGTAACAGCTAATTGTGTACCAATGCGCCGCGACGGGTCGCAGTATTTCCACTTCACGATTTTGGGGGCCTTATTGTAGTGACGGATATACCGCATGAGCTTCCTGTCGAGATCTTTGGTGG
>JBEVJJ010000156.1:0-5060 GCA_040510255.1 Nitrospiraceae bacterium
GGAACTGGTCAAGGGGATACCTATGGGGAACGGATCGGCGAGTCAGCGGCGGAGGTGATCCAGACGGTGGAAGCGACTCCGAAGGCATTGCGTGAGTATGTGAGCGAGAAGCTAGAACAGGCAAAGCGGGAACCGTGGCGTGAGACAGCCGATCAAGTCCTTATCAATGACTCTGAGGTGCAGTGGCACCGGTACCTCCGGGCCCTTGCGAACATGCCGGAGTGGCTCGATATCGGCCTCGCCCAACGGTTGCGGTACGAAGTCCTAACCAACAATTTTAGGGTTGGCGCTCCGGAGAACATTAGCGGCTTTAGCGCTCGATCACGCCTCCGCGTCGGGTGGACTGGAAGGTCTTTCGGTTCTTCGTGGAGGGACAGAACTCAGCTGGCATCGATGATAAGAACGTGCTCGCCTCGACGCTCTACCCTTCCCTCGCAAGCAGGGACCGCTTGTTGCAGGCTTTTGTCGCCGTCAAACTAGAAAACGTCTTCAACACGGGCCTGCGCACCGATCTGCATTTCGGTCGCATGACGTTCGATTTCGGGAGCCGGCGGCTCATCGCCAGGAACGAATTTCGGAACACGACCAACTCGTTCGTGGGGGTCCATTGGAACCTGGCGCAACAGGGGACGTGGCGTATCCGCGCCTTCCTCGTGAAACCGCTCTCCGACACGTTCGGTGTACTCACGCCCGTCAGTGACACCGTCTTCTGGGGCGTTCAATATGAAGACTATCGTCAGCCCTGGCTCCAAACAGGCCTCTATTATTTCGGTCTCAATGAAGCCGGCTCGGGCTTCGACGACAGAACGTTTGGCACCTACGGGTTTCGGTTGTACCGGTCTCCCGCTCCCGGTCAGATCGACTATGAGGGCGAAACCGCATTTCAAGTCGGCACCACTGGAGGAAAGAATCTGTTCGCACAACTGGCGCACGTCGACTTTGGCTACTCGTTCGTCCTTCCCTGGCAGCCACGCCTCCAAGTGCAATACGACTATGCGAGCGGGACCGCGAATCCCGCCGGCAATTCGAACGGGACGTTTGATCCGTTGTTCGGGGCCCGGAATTTTGAATATTCTCCGACCAGCGTTTTCGGACCGTTCTTCCGGTCCAATGTCAGCACCCCTGGCGTGCGATTGTCACTCGACCCGACGACGACGATCGGGCTGACGCTGAAATATCGCGCCTGGTACCTCGCGCAATCGAAGGATGCCTGGGTAGGCTCAGGGCTGCAAGACCCGACCGGTCAATCCGGAAACTTCCTAGGACAGGATGTTGAACTCCGCGTCGACTGGCACTGGAACACATTCATGCTTTTCAGAATCGGGTATGACCACTTTTTCAAAGGCTCGTACATCCAGAATCTGGCCTGAGTCCCCGGCAACCCGTCAGCGAAAGATAGCGATTATTTTTATGTACAGACCGAGTTGCGTTTCTAATCGCTCCTTCATAAGCCAACTCTTCCAGCGCTGCCGTCATATTTGCGCTCCTTGATCAGGTAACTCATCGCGGGTCACCGGGGGGAATGAAGGTAGGGTTCAAACAATGTTAATTGCTCACGGCGCTGGAGTTTAAGCTGAGCGGGCAATGTTTGAACGAATAGAAGAGCTACCATTAGCGAGAGGTGCACGGGCAAAACGATCAAGGAGGCGCTGGCGTGAGTTCAAGTGCCGGACTGGTGCGGTAACTTATGAAGTATTCGTAGGACTGAGGTTCAATGGATTGGCAGGACCGCGACGATTCACCGCGGATTTAGGAGGGTGCGGATTGGATGTAGGACCACAGGGCGACAGAGAGGAGGTTAGGCACACCAGCGAATCAATACCTTCATCATCTTGATCTGATTCTTCCCCAGGATGAATCTCTAGGTGCCAAGTTTGTAACCTTGCCCGTCTGGTTCTTCCGCCACCAGAGCAGCCCAACCAAGCCATAGGCCAGAACCAAAAGTGATGCTGGTTCCGGGGCGGCCGCCCCCGGTACAATCAGTGTCTCTCCCACCCCAAGAATAAATGATTCGGCAGCAAATGCAGAACCAGGACCGTCAGGCGACTGGTACCCAAACAGCGGACTTGTTAAGCCGCTGGCTAATCCACTAAATTCCCACCTCAAACCGGTCCCACTCGTACGCACATTGACTCCCGGCGACGAGTCTTGACGAACGCCTAATCCGAAGCCCTTGGCCCCATCAAGATCTCCACCCACCCCATCGCCAACACATCCGCGGACATTGCAGCCTGACAGGTTAAGGCGATCAAGACCGCGAAGGCCTGAGGCGTCGACCGCCCTTCCTTGGTCCAGGAAATCTACGCGGAAACCTTGAGCGTTAAAGGTTCCTATCGTGCTCACCTGTCCTCCTCCAGTACGATAAACGGAAAAGTTGGTTAAATCGGAAAAGGGTGAGGAGCCCAGGTAATTTGGTAGAGGTACGTGAACTGCTGAGGATTTAGACTGGAAGTAGACCCACTGCTTCCTTGGAAAAACGGCGTCAAGACATTCGTGAAGGGGTCACCGGGGGGGAGGACAGCATAATTCACCACACTACTCAAGTTTTCGCTATGACCCGTAAAGTCGGCAATGGGAATAGCGCTCGACGTGGTCGGCAGCACCATGAATAGCCACACGCAGAATGTGTGGAGAGTTGCCAAACCGACTCTTCTTCGCCTCATAGGCCGACCTCCTCTTCTTTCAGAAACTCTGAACGCGTGAACTACTTACGCCTAACTTGAGGAGAATGCAACAGTGGCAAAAGCGGAGCCCCCACTCGCACAAAAATTCTACTTTTTCCACGAAAAATGCCGACTGACTGGTGGACCATCCCGACGTGATTCATCCTGTCGCGGCTGTGATCCGGGCTTTGTTTTTGACTTGGTGGTGACTTCGTCGCTAGGACGGAAGGGATAATCATCCTGATGTGCTTGGTCCGTATTGCCATTCATCATCATGGCGTACCAACATGGTGTGATGCGATTGGATGAGTCCGTTCCTTGCGAAATCGGGGACGCCGCCGAGGCGATAGCCGCACAATGTCAGGACATCCATCTCGGTAACGAGGCGATGGATGTCTTGTTCGTACTGAAGACAAGCGGACCACTGTTTTTCGCTGCTCAGGTTATAGGGACACCCACACGCGCGAAGCTGCGACCATCCATGGGTCCGAGCCTCTCGAAAACACGCGGCAAATCTCGCAAGCGCTCCTTCCCCGTCGAAGACACCCCCGGTGAGGTAAAACTCCTCACCAGCAATAAGTTGAAGTTGACCAGTCGACCAGTACTGATCCACCGAGGGAAGCCTCCTTTGAAGTTCATGCAGTGCCAAGCCGGCTGTCCAGGGAGGCGTGGTGACCCACAGGCAGCAATCTCCTTCTTGTAATCCCGCCCAACAAAACTGTGCGAACACCTCCAGCAAATCCTTGCCATGCTGATAAAAATGCACGATGTGGGCAGAGGAGGGAATTGGGGCCACTGAAGGTAAGCCAAACTGTCTCATGGCGCGCCATCATAGTGGATGCTACCTAGTTATGCAATGTCTGCTTATCCCTACAAGGAGTCCCATGGCCCCGGTACCTCATTCACATCCTTCCTGTCCATAGGAATTCACTCCTTCCTCACGCGACCGCTTCCTCTCCGCAACACGTATTTTCGTGGTGCTCGTCGAAGTACTGCATTTGCGGGAGGAGAAAAGAAAAATTCAAGGGCTCGCATCGGCATAGGATAGAAAACAACTCGTCACGATGCGAAAGGACGGATTTGTCCACATACACGGATTTGCGGTGGGGCTTCTCTTCTGCGCTATGACGGATCGCATAGAAATCCCAAGTCACGGCGCGCTATGATTTCCTACACGACTATCCTATGCGTCCGATGACTCTGTTTCCGACCGACCAGCCGACCGGTCCTTCTGTCTCCACTCTCGTCCGTCTGGGGACTTCGACGTGGGCGTATGAAGGGTGGAAGGGACACGTCTATAAGCGGCAGTATGGGAAGACGATCTTTGCGCGAGACTGCCTCGGCGAGTACTGCCAATATCTCTACCAGGGAGAGCCACTCTTTCGCACTGTGGGCAACGACTCCACGTTCTACGGACCGCCAACGCCGAACCAACTCCGACGGTATCTCAGCCAGATTCCGGATGGCTTCGAAATGTGCTGCAAGGTCTGGGAAGAAATGACGATTCCAATCTATGCCCAGCATGCCCGCTATGGAGTCAAAGCTGGTCAGCCGAACAAGCGGTTTCTCGATGTCCAAACGTTCATCGAGCTGGTGCTGCAACCCTACCGAGAGGCCAACTTTGAATCCCATGCGGGACCCTTCATTTTCGAATTTCAACGGCATGGCTTTCCCGGTGATGAGTTTTTCTCCCGCCTCGACGCCTTCTTAGGAGCCCTTCCCACAGATTTTCGGTACGCGGTTGAGATCCGCAATCCAGATCTGCTCGGTGAGCGATATGGCAGGCTGTTGGCCAAGCATGGGGTGGCGCATGTCTACAACCATTGGACCGTCATGCCCATGCTCGCCGAACAACATGAACGCATGAAATCGTTCACCGCGCCCTTCACTGTGGTGCGACTACTCACGCCATTGGGGATGTCTTATGAAGCGGCCAAGAAGCGCGCTCAGCCCTATACCAAGATTGTCGAAGAACTGCCGGCGATGCGGCGGGATACGGTGGGTCTCGTACAGAAGGCCATTACAGAGAATCGACGATCGTATGTGCTGGTCAACAACCGATCAGAAGGAAATGCTCTTATGACCGTGCAAGCCTTGGTTGATCGAATGCGGACTGTATCAATAACGTCTTGACCTGCGTCCATCCTGCAAGTGTCATCCATTCCTCACATTCTCTCTCGGTCATCCTTCCCGTAACATCTCCACTTCCCGACCTCCGCCGTTGCGAGGTAGCGTATCAGATGACATCCACAGTGTATCCCTTTCGATACTTAGATCATAGGTCATCGCTGTGATGAAATGCATCAGCGCAGGCGGATTTCCTTGGAAGTCTTTGAATATGTGGAGTCATTGTTTTCGATTGCATTCAGGTACAGCTATTGCTGTCTTCTCAGGTAC
>JBEVJJ010000157.1:0-4502 GCA_040510255.1 Nitrospiraceae bacterium
CATGGTATCGAGGCCCTTGATAGACAGAAGATTGGCAACCGTGCCCAGCACAAACGCATCGGATGGAATGCCATGTTTGATTCGTATGCTCGCACCCTCGACCTCGCTGGTCGCGGCAGACAGGTCAACTCCGCTATAGAGAGTGGACACACGTTGCGGAGTCACCCCTCCCTGTTCGAGGGCTTCCTGAATCCGGTGTGACACGGCCAGAGCGTGATCCACCCGATCCAACTCATACGACCGTGCTTTTCGGGGTTTGAGATTTTGCCGCACATGAACAATGACCGGAATCGGCCGGTCCCTTAGCCGCTTCACTGCCCGCAATGTGTGAGGGACCCACCACAGATCATTCACATGAATCAACTCAGGACGGCAGCGTTGCAGTGCCGCCCTCAGTTCTCGCACGGCCCCGTACCGAGAGAAGCACGACGAGACTTTCCGCCAGGGGGGAAACGTGACGGGAAACGTGGGAATGCTCAGCGCTTCGACGCAGCGCCGAAACTCGCCTTGCGCCGGACAGGCGACGGCCGGAAGCCAATGTGCTCGATTCAGGCGGCGCAGCAGCACCAGCAAATCCTGCTCGGCCCCTCCGATCGATTCCATTCCATGCACATACAAGATCTGCCGCGTCACTACCGTTCGTTCGCCTCACCGCACGCGACTTGGATCATGTGCCAAACCTTGGCATACTTGACGAAGGTGTACATGCTCGCGAAGCTCGAAACGATCAGTCCACGAACACCATCTCGAAACCCCTGCTTGAGCGCATAGGCCTTGACGAATACAACCAGAGAGCGAATCACGAGATCGCCTATCCCGACCCGACGAACCGACAGGAATTTCTCCCGCGCCGCCAGCGTGGTATACAGGCCGAATTTACGGAAGTGGTCTCGAATCCGCCGTTCGGTGAAATGGTCCATCGGATTGATGAGCGTTCCGATTGCGCCCTGGACAATCAGATTCTCATGCACCGGCACGTCGTTGTATCTGGCACGTCCACGCTGGAAAAGACGGATCTGGTAGTCGGGGTACACCCCGGCATGACGAACCCAGGCTCCGTAGAAATAGTTCCGGCGCGGGATTTCATAAGCGACGGGATCTTCCGTCTTCCAGGCGGCAACGCGCGAGAGGATTTCGGCTTGGAGGGATGTGGGAACACGCTCGTCTGCATCCACGATCAACACCCATTCCGCCGTAACCTGGCTCATCCCGTAGTTTTTTTGCGCGCCGAAGCCGGGCCACGGCCGGACGATCACCTTCGCGCCGGCGGCGTGCGCAAGGTCGGCCGTCCGGTCGCTGCTCTCGGCATCCACCACGATTCTCTCGTCGGCCCAGGCGAGCGAAGCCAGGCAGTCTTGAATGTTGACTTCCTCGTTCTTAGTGATCACCACACAGGCGACCGAGGACTTTCGTGCGCTCACGAAGATCCTCCTCCCGTCACGCCTGCCCCGAGCACCTGGAATTGACGCCGATGCAACTCGACGATCTTCTCAGGCCGCACATACAGCCAGCGCCATGATACGGCCCGCTGACATTCTCTCACCAGCTTCTCGAGCGGCTTCCCGACGTGCCGACGGATGAATTCCCGAAAAGAGGGTCGGTCAGAAGCAGGCCGGAAATAATTGGGCTTGTACCACAACCGCTCTTGTTCTTGCCGTGACCATTTGTCATGGATCGACACCCGCGGATGCGTACAGGCAAATGGCTCCCGCTTCCCTTTAACGGTCGCCCGAATAAAGTGATGGACGTAGCATCCTCCAAAGATCTTGCAGCGACGGACGTCTCCAAGCTCGTCCTCACGCTTGCGCAGCGTATAATAGAGGTCCCAATCGGCCGATTGAACACGTTCATCTAGAAATCCAATTTTTTCCAACGTGGATCGTCTGATCATGACACAGGAGCCGTTGAGCCCGTCGACGATGACCTCCGAGAAATTCCGATACACATGGCCGCAGAACGCTTCCCAGTCACCATACATTGCGCGAATCTTGTCATGAAGTTGTTCGACGGTTTTGCCCGACGAGAGGCGGCCCTGCCCGATCGTCGCCCAGCGCGCCTGTATCCAATCCGTCAAGGCCGGTGTCGGCATCATTTCCAGCCCCAAGGGCGTGATAGCATCGATCTGGAACCGTTCCATCGCTTCGATCAGCCGCCCGTTCCAGTTCGGCCCGACATAGAGGTCGTTGTTGATATGGCAGAGGTAGTCTCCCGTCGAATTCCGAGTCCCGAGATTCATGGACTCGGGATAACAGAGGTTCGCGACATTGCGAATGACCCGGCAGCCCTGCGATTCGAAGAAGTCCGCGGAGCCGTCCGTGGAATGATTATCGATGACCACGACTTCATAGGGACCGGTCGTGTACTTGCGGATGCCTTGCAGGAAAAGCTGGTTGTGGCCGATCTGATTGTGCACGGCGACGATCACGCTCAACATCGCAAGTGCTCCCCCTCCTCCCTGACGGCGAATTTGAATTCATCCTTCCAATTGAGGACGGTGTAGCTGCATTCCCTTGGCAGTACCCCCTGTAGCTGATTGAGATCCGTCATGGATCCGTAAATCCGCTTGATGAATTGGCCATGGCGGCAATGACAAAAATCGTCGATGGAATGGCGAGTCTTGGGTTCGAAGGTCAGCGTGTCACCTTCGCCCAGATAGACAAACCAGCGGTGGAACGACCAGCCACGCTCTGCGTTTGGATAATTGTATCCCTGCTCGTAGAACGGACTGGGAGTCTCGATATATCCGGCCCGTGCAATGCGCATGAGTTCCTTGCAGGCGGCCACTGGATCCAGCGTATGCTCCAGCACATGGGAGGCGTACACATAGTCAAACGATTTGTCCTTGAACGGGAGGGCTTCGACCGTCGCGAGCAGCAACGGTAGCCCGAGCTGTTGGATCGGTTTTCCACGCTCGGAGTTATCTTCTGGAAGCAGGTCGACCAAGTGAGTGGCGTCCTCATGCGGCCGATGACCGGACCCGACGTCCAAGACGCGTCGTCCTGTCGGCTTGCTCATCCGCCGCCGCAGCCGAAACTTCCAACGGCGTAGGGTGCCGGCTAGTCCCATTGACTGACTCCGTCTGCGAACCTGAGCAGCGCGACGATCATGAGTCGTGGCTACCGTACGAACAGAGAGGATTGGCCATACTTTCGAAACACATCCCTCGACTTGGGAAACTGCTGGGGAAGACGCCGAACTCTAGCCGCGCGCAGCACATCGTTGCAATTGGCGATAAGCGCCTTTCTCATTCCGGCGAACCGGCAAGGTTTCCCCTCCTTCCGGCAGTCCACTTGGTGATCGCGCACCTCGACCTGAAACGACGTCGTCCAATAGAACACGGTGGTTTTCGAAGACCGTCGAAAGAAATGCTGGGCTTGGCTGAAATCCAGCGATTCGTAGAATTCGCGGAGAAACTGGCCGTCCGGACAGGAGCAAAACCGCCTCACCTCTTCCACCGACTTTGGCTCGAAGACGAGCAGTCCCGGCGACGGCGAAAACACGAACCACCGGTGGAACCAATGGTCTGGAGAGGTCTCATCCCTGAGGGCGAGGCCCTGCTCAAGGAAAGGCGAAGGGGTCTCAATATAGCCGGCCTTTCCGACGCGCATGATTTCCCGACATGCCGCCGCCGGGTCTTCCACATGCTCGAGGACATGCGACGCATACACGAAGTCGAAGGAGATCGCAGCAAAAGGAAGGACGGTGGCTTCACCCACGATCAGTTTGGCAGCGGTGGGCACGATCAAGGCATTGCCGCCACGCTCCCTTCCGTCTGCAATGTCTCTTTCTAACAGATGCGTCACGCCGGCAAAGGGATTGTGTCCGGGGCCGATCTCCAGAACCCGACGAGAGAACAAGGGCCGTCTCCACCAGGGTATCCGCTTCATGATGGTTCAAAAAAGTTTCTCTACCCGCGAAACCCGCGCCGAAGCACTTCGCGATAAAACCGCCAGTTCAGCCACCGATTTCGTCGGCGTCCCCACCAGCGAGAAGCCGCAATACGGGCGCTCATCACGGCCGGGTGCCGGCCACGGAAATTCTTCAGCACCGCATAATCGTCGTACTCAAAGGTTTCCTGAGTGTACAGCTTGGCTTGTCGGGGCGGAGGGTGATCGCCGTGGTAGACGGCGACTTGTTCCTTCACCTTGGCCAGCATGGTCTTGGGATCCTTCACCCAGCCGTAATGAAACATCCTCGCGCCTGAATCGGCCAGCCACTCCGCGGGGCCGCTTTGTAAGTACTGCTGAGTCGGTTTGAAATGAAACCCGACGGCATCGCCACACGATTCGATTTCGCCGTTGTTCCGGATGATACGGACCGCTCTGTGATAGAACCAGGGATTCAGGGACCAATAGTCGGCGATAAAATGCAGGTAGCGGAACAGCAGGCCCTTCACCGTCAGATTACCGGCATGCTCGGCCATGGCCCGTCTGATCACCGGCAGATCGTCTTCGTGCACGACTTCATCGGCCTGAATGTAGAACGCCCAGTCGCCAGTACAA
>JBEVJJ010000158.1:0-2814 GCA_040510255.1 Nitrospiraceae bacterium
AAAACCGGGGAACACCATCATATTCTGCAAACTCACAAGCAGGCTGTCGCGACCAAAGATACTCACGAACCACGGCACACCGGCTGCCGGAACGAACGTGCGGGGATGACAATCATTGATCGGCAGACGCAAGGCCGCCATGTCTTCCACTGATTGCCGGTACAATCGATACCAATCTTCGTTCGACGTCGTCATGTGCGTCGTCTCTTCCTTCCACCGCGAGAGACTCTGCGCTGTTTCTGAGGTGTCAAATGCCGTGGCGCAGTGCGGTAAGGTTCGTGGCGGCATGTCGCCTTCCCCAAGACCATAGAGGCAGCAGCAGTGCCAGGCACCATGGGGCGTCAGATCGATGGCAAAGTTGATGCGGCCGTTCCCATAGCCGGCCTGGGACGTCGACCGGGCAAGGTGCACAGACAACGAACGGCGGAAGCCCCCATTCTGATAATGGGTGGTCAATTGTTGCGCCGTGCTGTTCCACGCGGTTTCAATATTTCCACGTCGCGTCACCTCGTTCGACTTGACCTCGAAGATATCCGCGAAATCGGAACGGATGAGCATCTCGAGGGTGAAGCGGAGAGGACGGGCGCTATAGTTGTGAATATCGAGGTCTTCGTGAAAGGCGTCCGCGACGGTGCGGGTGATCACGAGGCCGACGAGGCCGGGCGCAATCAGTCCCTCATCCGTGGTGACCCTGGGATTCACGAGATAGGTTCGCGAGGTAAAGTACGCGCTGGCGCCGGAATTCAACAGCGTCCAGGGGTTGCCGTCGATGAACAGCTGGTAGCAGCTGACATAGCGTGTATCCCGGCTATAGAGTCCTTGATCTGACGCGTTGGTGACGGACCCATCGAATTCGGAGATGAGGAACGTGTGGCCATGATTGATCGTGATAACGGCTGGTCCGACCTTCACCTCGACAGCCATTGCGCGTCCGCTCCATGTGCTGTGCCGACCTCCGAACAGTGTGACATGCCAGGCGTCAAGGGTTCCAGATCATTTCGTCGACTTGGACATAGGAGCTCAGGGCTCATGGAAACGAGAGCGCCTCCAGTGATGACTCAAGAGGAGACGCATATGGCTCTCACCCATCCGGTCCGAGCGGATGCTCCGCAGTCTGGTGGGGCAGATCGTGGATGGTTGTTGAAGAGGCGGCGGCGCCGGCTTGTATAGAGAAGTGAAACGGGCTAACGTTTGGGAAGCATTTAGAGCGCATGGCAAATGAGCTAAGTCGATGGCACGAACACTGCGCGATCAGAGAAGACATTGAGGAACTTGTTGATCTGCTGGCTTGCTGATTGTCTGCAGTGCATCTCATTGAGTCATCATAGATCATCAAGATCGTTTCTTTGTGCGCGTCATGCGTGACGAACGGGGAGCGACGTTTCATTTACAGACCAAAGGGAGGAAGATCATGGCGACACATACCACGATCAGTGATCCGGCGAAGGCCAAGGAATTTTTCGAGGACAAGATGGCATTTACGACAGGACCGGTCGAGTTGGAGCGGATGATGAAGAACAACGAGGTCAATGTGGTCGATGTTCGAGCGGCGGAAGATTATGCGGAAGGGCACATTCCCGGAGCGGTCAATTTGCCAAAGGACCAATGGCAGGGACTGAGAGGCTTGCGCAAGGACAAGACCAACGTGCTGTATTGCTACTCGCAGGTGTGTCATCTTGCCGCGAAGGCCGCGGTGGAATTCGCCGGTCATGGTTATCCCGTGATGGAATTGGACGGCGGCTGGCGCTGGTGGAAAGAAGATGGGTTTGATATCGAGAAGTCATGAGGCCGATGGTCGGACCAGCATCACTCGCCCGGCTCGCTCGGTCCGCAAGCGGATACTGGTATGAGCATTGGCTACGAAAGAGCCATGCCTAAGAGTCTGGTGCTGTGCGTGGGGATGGCAGCCGTCGCCATAGGTTGCGTCTTGCCCGGTTGGCCGGCCGACGAGAAGACCGGAGAGTATGGGATAGGGCGTCCCGCGACTGAAGAGGACATCCGCGCCTGGAACATCGATGTGTCCCCCACGGGGGAAGGATTGCCTCCAGGGCAAGGGACGGTGAAACAGGGAGCACAAGTGTACGCGGAGAAATGTGCCGCGTGCCATGGCCGGACCGGCACCGAGGGGCCTAAAGATCGACTGGTCGGCGGACAGAACACCCTTGCAACCCCCAACCCAGTACGGACGGTCGGCAGCTACTGGCCCTATGCGACGACTTTGTACGACTACATCAACCGGGCCATGCCGTATAACGCGCCACAGTCTCTCACACCGGATGAAGTCTACTCGGTGGTGGCCTGGCTGCTGTTTCAAAATCAGATCATCGCAGAGGAGGCGGTGATCGATGCCCGGACACTCCCGAACGTCGAGATGCCGAACCGGAACGGCTTTGTCCCGGACTCGCGCCCCGATGTACATGAGGCGGAAGCACCGCGCGTGAAGGAGCGTGACAGGTGACATGACGGCGTTGCTGAGCCGTGCGGCACTTCTGCTGGCCCTTGGTTCTGCCGTGGCCGCCATGGTCGCGGGATTCGGCAGCCGTGCGACGTGGTGGCATTTTCGAACCGGCTTTCAGATTCTGACCTGGGCTGCCTATGGCGGGTTAGCAGGCGCCATCCTTGGCTTCGTCGGCGGTCTCGCCGCCCTGTGGCGAGGGCAGCGCCGCAAGGCCTTGGTCTCTCTGGTCGGTCTCCTTATCGGTCTGGTGGTGGTCGGGCTCCCCTGGAACATGAAACGGACGGCGCAACAGGTGCCGCCCATTCACGACATCACCACCGACACCCAGGAACCTCCGCGCTTTGTTGCCATCCTGC
>JBEVJJ010000159.1:0-18046 GCA_040510255.1 Nitrospiraceae bacterium
GAAGACGCGCAGATTCAACAGCATTGTGAGCGACTGGACATACCCGACTCCGACAACCCCTGGTGTGAGTTGGCCGACGAGTTCACTGGCGACCCGCACTTGTTTCAGGAGCGACACTACAGCGAGTTCGTCACATTTCTACCCTACGTCCAGCGCTTTCTGTATGGTGAAGGGAAGGGAAGTAGCCCTGACTTCGTCCAGGGGTCGTCGCTTCGCGTCTTTCGTCGCAGCGATGTCACCAAGGTGCGGATCACCTATCCTGACCCGCACGCCGCACCAGTCACCTTCGAGGTGGCGCATGCGGATCTGTATTTTTTCTACGACATCGACGTGGTCATCCTGACCGTAGAGATTTACGCCGAGGACCTTTCTCTGCCACGGGCGCAGGACACCCTCTTCCGTTTCGGCCGGGGCTATCCGACGTACTGGGAACCGGAGGGGCGAGGAGGTCACTGTCCGAAGTATGTCGAATGGCTGTCAGCCGATGGCAAGGTGTTGGCGGTATCCGACTACGAGAAACGGGAGAAATACCTCTCATTCGTGAGTAGGTACCGCGCTCCATGCATTGCTTCCCACTGGGAATGGTTGCTGGAACCGCTGGTTCTTCACCACTCCGGGAAGAAAGGCCTTATCCGCTATCGACAGATCGAATACCACCTCATGCCGTTGATGGCCTATTTGGTGGTGGACGATCCAGGGGCATTGACCCGTGCGGAGTTCGTCCGCCTGGGCCTTGCGGCTTCACCGGGCACGCCGGAATCGCTGCCCTATTCGGAGCGCCATCTGGGCGATTTCGAAGACCGCTATTGCTATGACCGCTACTGGAACGGGC
This sequence comes from Nitrospiraceae bacterium, assembly GCA_040510255.1. Classification (GTDB taxonomy): domain Bacteria; phylum Nitrospirota; class Nitrospiria; order Nitrospirales; family Nitrospiraceae; genus DASSBQ01. The sequence continues at coordinate 833 of JBEVJJ010000159.1, forward strand.
AGGACCATGATCGGCCGGGTACCCGTTTCATGTGCAGTGGACGCGTGTTTACCATGGTGGGCGACTCTAGTCCGCGAATCTTCGTCGACCGCAAGACGGACCTCGAGCAGTTCCGGCACGAATATTTTCTGCTGTTCCTCATCGCGCATTTTCACAGGGCGGCGCTGCTCATGCTGGAAGATCGCCTGGTGGACGCGATGAACCGGCTGGATATCAGCAAGCCGGACTCAGTGCGGCAGTTCAGGCGCGTCATTCGTGAAACGTTGGGCGTCTTCCTTCGCTTCACCCAACGCTATTGGTTCCATGAGATCTCAGACCACACGCAAGCCAAGGAACTATTTCGCATGATGAGTGACCACCTGGGCACAGCCAGACTGTATGCCGAGGTGAGAACTGCCATCGAGGATATGAGTCAGTATCTCGACAGCGACGTCCTGCGCCGGCAGGGAGAAACGATGGTACGCCTGACTGTGGTGACCACGTTCGGATTAATCGGAATGACGGCGACAGGTTTTCTGGGCATGAACTTGTTTGCTGCGGCTGAGAGCCCGCTTCTCACGAAGATTGCCTATTTCTTGCTTGTCCTGATCCCGAGCGCTGCCTTGATTACGTATACGGTTCTGAAATCCAGGCGGCTGTCCGACTTCCTGGAGACACTTGCCGACGAGTACCAATCACCACGGGCAAAGCTTGCAGCGTTTGTGAACGTCTGGAAAAGAGAACCAGATCGGGACAAAAGGTCACAGTAGATCAGCTCAGTTGCCTGTGTCGTGTCCCAAAGATTTCTTCACAAGCCCAGCGGGTCACCCCCTCACCGTCTACTCTCTCTCCTGCGGGAGAAGGCAAGGGAGAGGGGAACGCCATACGGCTACTCCTTCGTTTGCGCCAGCACGCACCACATGCGACGCATGCCGGATTTTTGATCCGTAACCGGTTCACCGCTGAAGAAGCTGACCTGCCAGGCAACGATGTCATCATTAGGATGAGGCGTCGCGGTCCAGTAAATCTCTGATTTGATGTTGGAGAACGGATGGCCCGGCGGCAGGGCGGGATCTCTCTGATCGGGATCGATCAAGGTCTTGAGCTCATCCACGGAAGGCGCCCGCCATCCTTTCCGGCCACCAATGGTCTTGGTCGCACATCGCGCTATTGAGGCATCCCAGACATCGTGAATCCGGTCCGGTTCCTGTTCCCATGTAAGCCCGGTCTTCGTGTCCGCAACCGCCTGGTCCTCCAAAACAAGTGTAAACCGTTGAGACGTATCCGCGGCCGTGCGACACAGTGCTCCCCACCCACAAAGGGAGAATGCCGTCACGAGGACGATCTCGAAAGACAAGCGTCTGCGCATCGATTTCGTTTTTCCGCTTGTGCCCAGTATGTACTTCGCTGTGGCTCCCGCTGGTCACCTAGAGTGCACCACGTAGCTTGTTTTTTCAATAGGCCATGGGGCATTCTTACGCCGGGCACGGCGCTGTTTTGGGCAGCCAGACCGAGGACCTTTCTGATATATCCTGACAGGAGGACTTGCCATGGTAGGAGAGGACCTGACCTCACGTCGCATCGACGTGCTGGCGATCGGATTGTTCGGACTTGCCGTCGGAGCCTTAACGTTGGGAGTCGCTCAGCTCGGCGGCATTCCGGAATCGGACGAGGTCGGAACGCTGGTCATTGCACTGATTTTTGGTGGAGTCGTGCAGATTCTGGCAGGGATTACCGACATTCGCTATCACGAACAGCTCGGCGGGACGGCGTTGACCATGTACGGGTTCTTTTGGTTCACCGTCTCCGTGGCCAACCTGGTCAGCGAAGGCACGTCTTTTCGGCTCGACACAATCCTCTTTGCACCGATGACGATGGTGTACGCAATATTTTCTGCCGTGATGGTCTATCTAACAGCCTATCGGAATTTTGCCCTGAGCTTTCTCCATGCCATCATTACTCTGACGTTCGTGGCCACCTCGTTTGCGCGCCTTAACCTCATTACCGAAACGCTCCCGGGGATCGGCCACGTCGCCATTGGCTTCCTGGCTTTCTATTATGCAGTGGCGAGCCTCATTCATGCCTTTACAGGCGAAACACTGATTCCGCTTGGTCCTCCGCTTCTTCAGCGACGTGCCGAGCCTCCGACGCGACCGTTCAAACTCGCCGATCCGCATATGCCCTAAATGTGATCCGGAGACGAACAGCGCGCTTGCAGGGGTTCGTTCGGAAGCATCTTTCCCTTCGCGCGAGAAATTTCTGAATGTGTAGATCTGATGATTATTGAACATTCGCCGTCATCAGATCGGCACATCAACAGATCTCACATGGTTCTGTTTCACGGCTCATGGTTCCGCTCGACCTTCTCACCCACACCACGTCCTTGGTTGGTTCGCAACCGATTTTCCGGAACGTACGCTCTTCCCGAGTCACGTTTCACGGTTTCTATCTCACACGCCCGCCCCGCGCGACCTTCTCACCCACCACATCCCCCGGTTGCTTCGCAACCGATTGCCCGGAACGTACGCTCTTCCCGGGTCACCGTTCAAGATGCCGATATTGCTTCATGAGCAGAATCCCGCCCCATAGGAGCGCAATCGCCATAACAATGATCCCCACCCGATAGGATCCTCGGGCGAGCACATGGTCGTAGGACAGCCAGCCCAGCTTGGTCAGTAGATACTCCCAGTCGTGTCCCTCGACGTCCTGTCCAGTGATACCGCCCAGCAGCATCAACTCCAACGCGCGGGCGTCATTGATGTAAGGCGCGATATCCATGAAGTTCTCCGCGGTCCACCAGAGCGCCACCGACGCCCCGAAGGCGTCGCGTGTCTTGATGAGAAATGTCCCCAAACAGATGACCGGCATGAGCATTTGTCCCAGCGTGCCGCCCAATACCATCATGAACCGACCGAACGGCATGAAGATCAGATGCCCAACCTCGTGAAAAGGCAGATTGATCAGATGCAGGAATGATTCACCGGTGTAATTGCTTTCCAGCGGGCTAACCATGAACTTCCATCCCCAGACCAACAGGACGAGGAAGGTGATGACCCTCCCTGCGAAGTACAGCGGATTGATCGAGTCCTCGACCCGCAACATGCGCTCCCTGGCGAGAGCGACCCACCAGGCCTCCTGACGAGTGTGATCCCCGTTTGCCTTGTCTTGATCCACCTTGAGACGTGATGATGCACGCGTCGATGCGTCTGGTACCTTGGCGAACACAATCCCGCAACGCATGCACTCGTGGCGTGTTTCGTCCTGTTCCCACTGACATGTTGGGCAGAACATCAATCAGCGCACAGAAATGGGAATCGGCGAAAACGTCAGGATGAAGATCAGAATGGTGAGGCGACCGAGCCAGATACGCCTCGAGCCGAGAGCAGCTTCCGGATCTATGATCGGCGGATGTCCGAACCCCAATAGCCCTGCCATCGCGATCCACACGAACCACCCCGGCCAGCCGGCGAACCCCAGGAGGAAGAGGAGCGGGAGCAGCGAGAACGCCACCGTTCTCTGCCGATCACCCCACAACGCATACGCCACGTGCCCGCCGTCGAGTTGGCCGATCGGAATGAGATTGAGCGACGTAATGAACAGACCGAACCATGCGGCGGAGGCGATCGGGTGCAGATCGATGACATGCCCCACCGGAATAGTTCCGATAAACAGCCAGACGAATGCGTCCAAGAGCAGGGACCCGCCTAGTCGGTACGTGTCGGGAAGGCCGACATCGACCACCACTCTTGAGAGATACAACCCGACAACGAGTGCCACCACGGCAACGGCAAAACCGGCAAGAGGTCCCGACACGCCGATGTCGAAGAGCGCCTTCCGGCTCTTAATGGGACCACGCATCCGGATAATCGCGCCGAACGTCCCCACGAGTTGCGGGAAACCAGGAATGAACAGCGGCAAAGAAGCCGGCGTGCGATGGACGCGGGACAAGGCGTAATGTCCCAACTCATGCGTGACCAGGATGGTCAGTAGCGTGGCGGAGAACGGAATGCCTTTCCACAACGCTGAAGGGTCGGATACCAGGAATTTCCACGGTCCATGGAAGATGTTCGTATGGGTCTGATACGCCCCAGCCCACAGCGTGGTGAAAATGGTGGCGATGAAGAGTGTAGCAGGCAGTCCAACCTCGGACAACCACGAACGCGACTCGCCGCTCCGTTCGTCCAGTTCGCTCTCGTCTTCGGTCAGAGGCTCAGTCAGCTCGGGCGAGCGTACGGCGTGCATCGTCTCATCCATCACCGATCCAGGATACGGATCATCTGACTCCACGTGACCCATGAACGCGTACCTCAGGTCGGAAGGGAAAAGGGATTGTGAGCCAACTCTTGCTGTACGGTTGTTGCGGGACCATGGCCGGGAAACAACACCACCTCATCAGGTAATTTCAACACACGTTGTCGTACAGATTCCAGGTGAGTACCGTACAGAGTGGCAGGGTTCGAGCGACCGATCGACCCCGCGAATAACGTATCGCCCACAAAACACATCGCCTCCGCACCGGCTTCGACACGGTAGCACACGCCGCCCGGCGTATGGCCAGGCGTTTCTATGAAACGAATGGTCAGACCCCCGGCCCGAATGGTGTCGCCATCTTGGGGAGCAAGCAATCGGTCGTCAGGCGGAGTCCAATTCAACAAATCTCTATCGCCTGGACCAAGATACACAGGAACAGGATGTTGATCGAGAATGGCCTGAATCCCCTCCGCGTGATCGGTATGTCCGTGCGTGAGACAAATCGCCCGCAACCGGAGTCCCCGTCGGGTCAACATCTCGAGCATCGCCTGGGGATTGTATCCAGTGTCGATCATCACAGCCTCTGCGCCGTCGTGCAACACATACCCTTTGACCTCGTACCCACCGATTGAGCCACGAATGGTCTCCAAGCCATGCACATTCTTCACCGCGTACGGTTCCCACGCTCCCGACGCAATCTGCCCAAGCGGACCGGGGCGTAGACCGAGCGCATTGGCCATGGCCGACACCTGGTCACGATGACGGGGAACATGCCCTCGTTCCAGTTGCGTGATCTCCGATTCCGCCAACCCGCTCGCTCGCGACACGTCTGCAACTGAGCGCAACTGTCCGGTCCGGGCTTTCTTGATGATGTCTGAAAATTCGTCTTCGAGTGACATGGAATCCGTGAATCGTAAAGCGTCGTTCGTCTCTCGCGAGGAAATTTCCGAACTTGTGATCTGATGATTCTTGCTTAACGTTCGAAATTCATCAGATCGATCAACAGATCATCAGATCTTTCTTTCACATCTCGCGCTTCACAAACGACGAGCGACGAGCTACGCGAGTTGATTTCTCCAGGCTTCCACCATCATGGGATCGACATCCACCAGGATCACCGTTTTGAGCGTGCGGGATGAGAACCTTCGAATTTCCTTCACCATGAGGCTGGCTGCATCGCCATGAAGAACACCTCCAACTCCGGTGCCCATCCCCGGCATCGCAATCGACTGGAAGGCCCGTTCATCCGCCAGCTTCAGAGCCGCCTTCGTTGCCATCGCGACATTCTGCGGCGGAATCCGCATGGCCGGCTCAGCCATCGTTGGCGCATGGATGATTGATTTGAATTTTGTCTTTCCTCCTGAGGTAAGCGCCGCCTCCCCAATCATAATCGGCGCCTGTTGCCGGGCTTCGTCTTCAACACTCTGCCCGGCTACCCGCTTGATAACTCCTGCCACTCCTCCACCCATGATGCCATGGCTATTCGCCGCATTGACGATGACGTCGGTTTCGACCTCCAGAATGCTGCCCTGTATCACAGATATCAGTAGTGACACCTTCGGTTCACCTTGTGTTGCCGCGACCCTGACGATATCAGCTCAAGCCGGCGACAATCCGGCGATAATCATCCTCGGAAAACGTTTTAAGGGTCGTCGATCGCACATTCCCCAATGAGCCGAGTTTGAGGCCAAAAGTCGCCAATTTGTCATTGTTCGGCATGTCGACAATGAGCACAAGATCATAGATCCCCAGGGTCATATAGAATGATTTCACTTCACCGCCCATGTCCTTCGCCAGCTTTTTCACCGCATCCAACCGCTTCGGCGAGTCCTTGACATTCTTGATCCCCTGATCCGTCCAATTGAGGAGCATCACATAGGTGACCATGACGGCCTCCTTGGTTAGCAGTCGGATTCAACGGCTATCCCCTATCGATCGGGTACCGGTGTATCAATCCCAATGGTGCAAGCTCCACTTCTCGTCCTTCTTCCATCTAGCGAAGGAAGCGCCACTTGCGATGGCTCATCGCATGATGGCTGCGCATATCTGTCTCACCTACCCACCATGAGCGCACCAAGAAACGCTCTTAACCCAATCGAGCACATTCTTGATCGTGTACACACCTTCGAGATGAAGCAGGGTCGACAAGCCGGCGGGCCGGGTGGTTCTCACTGCGCGCATTGTTCTCACCCTCCCACCCAGTTCGCGCCGAGACGCGCCCCTGTCCTCAACGAGGGTCTTCTCTGCTTCTCTCGTCCTCCCCTCACCTAGCGGCGGGTGCGTGCCAGGTCAATAGGGGGCATAGCCACATGGTCCTTCACTGCGCGTATTGAACGAGCACATTCTGATCGTGCGCGTTCTACGAGCAAGAAGGACCCTGTGGCCGTGGCCCCTCATGTCCACTCTGCTTCCACTTCATCCCTCCGGCGCCAACTTTATTTCCTTCACCTCGCCGAAACTCGCCAATACTTTGTCGAGCGTCTCCCCTGACCCGACGGCCAAAATTCTGAGTCGGTCCGGATGCAAATGCTGCTTGGCCGCCCGTTGAATGTCGTCCTTGGTCAGCTTCATGACCTTGTCCCTGATCTGCTGCAACCAATCCTTTGGCAACCCGTCATATTCCTGATCCATGAACTGGCTGACGATGCTCGAAGCACTCGTGAACGAAAACACAAAGGAATTCACATAGGCTTCTTTGGCTTCTTCCAGTTCCGCATCGGTCACCGGTTCGTTCCGCAGCCGTTCGATATTCGCGACGAATCGATTCACTACCTCCTGCGTCGAAGCCAATTTGGTCTCAGCCCGCATATACCAGACACCCTGATCGTACATGCCTGCACGCAACGTGCTGCCGACGGAATAGGCCAGGCCCCGTTTGGTCCGGACATCGTTAAACAGCCGGCTCCGAAACGAGCTGCCGCCGAGAATGTCGTTCAGAATGGCGAGTGCCACGTAATCGGGGTCGGTTTCTTTAATCGAGAGGTGCCCCATGCGCACGTGCGTTTGCGAGGTATCCTTGCTGATGAACCGTACCGCGCCAGCAGTCGCCTCACCGGTCGGGACATCGGGAATCCGGAGTTCAGGCACGGCGCCTTTAGGCCAATCGCCAAACACCTCGCGCAACATCGTCACCATTGCGCCTTTCTCGAAATCACCGGTGACACCAAGGATGATACCGTTGGGCAGCACGGTCTGTTTTTGAAATGCAATCAGGTCCTCGCGGGTGATCCGTGCGACGGACTCCACCTTGGCTTCGCGGGCACTGGGATGCGACTCGCCGTACAGCAGCTTGGTAAACTCCCGTGCCGCAATGGACCCGGGATTGTCCTGGCGGCGCCGGATGCCTTCAAGTGCCTGCAGTTTGGCCAATTCGAAGCGGCTCTGATCAAAAGCAGGAGTCCGCAACAGGTCGGCATAGATTTGCAGACCCCGTTTGAAATCCTTTTTCAACACATCGAGCGAAGCCCATCCCGATTCCTTTCCCACACTGATGGAAATAGTCGCAGCTAGATGCTCCAGTTCCTCGTCGATCTCGTCCGCCGACATGCGCGCCGATCCCCCGGTCCGCATAAGGCCGCCGGTTATGGCAGCCAATCCGACCTTGTCGGCAGGGTCCAGCCACGTCCCGGTCCGTATCATGGCATTCACGGTGATCAGCGGCAGCTCATGATCTTCCAGTAAATACACCACCATTCCATTTTCCAACACCACACGATCGGGCTCGGAAGGTTTGAAGTCGACCGTGGGGAAACGCATCTGGCGGGGATCCTGCGAAACGGTGTCAGTAGCAAGGACAGGTGGAATCTGAAGCGTCATCGCGATCACGCATGCCGCGGCTACGTTGTTCACCACCCATCGGAGGCGGCCAAAATCCGCGCGACCGGACCGACGCTTCACGACATACCCTTTACGCCTGGACAGGTTCATGGTTTCACCTCTTTCACGGAATTCGCGGCGATCTTCCGGTCTGTCGTTTTCTTCACGAGCACACCGACCGTGCGGTTCGATTTCGTCAGATACTGGGCAGCCACACGTTGCACGTCCGCAGAGGTAACGGCAGCAATCCGATCCCGCGCGTTCACGATGTAGCGCCAGTCACCGGCCACCGTCTGATAGAAAGACAGCTGCGAGGCCAATCCGCTGTTGGACCGCAACGATCGGACCAGGTCCGCGTCGAGATTATTCAGGACTTTCTCCAATTCCCTCGCAGAAACCGGTTCGGTCTTCAATCGTTCCACTTCTGCAAGCACAGCCGCCTCAACTTCCATGGTCGTGTGAGGGGCCAGTGGCGTCGCGGCGATCACAAACAAATTCGGCGCCCGCACGCCGGGATAATTGGAATCCGACATCACCGACGCCGCAATACGCTTCTCCTTCACCAGCTTGGCATACAGACGGGAAGTCAAACCGTCGGACAGGACGGAATCGATCACGTCGAACACAAAATCGTCGGCGGACCCGAGCGCCGGCTTATGGTACCCGATCGCCAGCGATGGCTCGGCATCGAACTCCACCTCGACGCGCCGCTCCCCGCGTTGCGGTGGCTCCTGAGTGAGAATTGGAGGCGGTGCGGGTGAGGCCGGAATCTTCCCGAACGTGTGTTCAAGCAGCACCACGACCTCCTTCGGATCGATATCACCGACGATCGCAACTGTCGCATTGTTCGGACCATAATAAATCTTGAAAAACTCCTCGGCGGCTTCCGGAGTCAACGATTGAATATCCGACGCCCAGCCGATCGTCGGCACTCCATAGTGATGCGCCTGGAACGCCGTCGAGGTGAACGTCTCGTACAACAGGCCGTTCGGACTATCGTCGGTTCGCAGTCGTCGTTCTTCCATCACCACCCCACGCTCCTTGTAGAATTCCCGCAGGACGGGATGCGCCATGCGATCTGATTCCAGAGCCGCCCACAAGGGCAGCCGGTTGGCCGGAAGGTTGATGACGTATCGCGTGATATCCTTTCCTGTCGATGCATTCAGTCCCACTGCTCCGTGACGCTGATAGAGCAACCCCATTTCGTTCCCAACGACATACTCTCCCGCCTTGTCTTGCAGTTCTTTGAGCCGGCGCTGAAGGGATTCGATGTCTCCGGACGGCGCAGTGCCGTCGGCTGTGACGTGACCCGTCAGCGCGGCCGCTCGCTGCCGTCGCTCCAAGTCGGCTCCAACTTGGTGCAATTCCGCAAGCACACCTTTCTCCTTTTCATAATCCTTCGTCCCGACCGTTCGAGTCCCCTTGAATGCCATGTGCTCATACAGATGGGCCAACCCGGTCTGTCCGACCTGCTCGTTGATGCCCCCGACCCCAAAGGTCAGGTTGATCGAGACAACCGGCGTTTGGTGTCGTTCGACCAGCAACACGGTCATGCCGTTCGAGAGTCGATGCTCGATGACGCGGTCGACCAGGTTCGGGGCGTCGGCCCGCCCGGTGCCGGGCAACACAGTCATGGAGAAGATCACAATCCAAACCCACTTCCGACCAAGCTGAACAAGTGTCATGTGAATAGCTCCATCAATTCTTCTGGTCGTTCAATGAACCATTCCGGGTTGCATGCCGCCATTTTTTGACGATTGCCCATGCCATACCCCACCGCGCACACTCGAATCCCGGCATTGTGTCCGCCATTAATGTCGTTGGTGCTGTCCCCGACCAGCACGGTCTGTTCTTTCGCCACCCCCAATTGTTTCATCACATGCAGCAGCATCCCAGGTTCGGGCTTCAACCCGAAGCCGTTGTCTCCGCCGATGACATAATTGAAGTGCTGAGGTCCCAACCCATTCAAGATGACATGGGTGTACTCGATGGACTTGTTGGTCGCCACGGCTTTTTGTTTCTGTCCGAAGTGTTTGAGCACAGTCTCAATGCCGGGATAAAACTGCGTCCGATCCAGGCAGTGCTCCAGATAGTGCCGGCGAAACATCCGCAGCGCCTCGTCGAACTTTTCCTGGCTCTCCTCTCCCACCGCCAGGCGGAGTAGCTTTTTGACGCCGTCTCCCACGAACCCGAAAATCTCTTCCTGCGTTCGTTCCGGGAGCTGCAAATCCCGCAATGTCCGATTGACCGAATCCGCAATGTCCCATTTCGATTCGATCAGGGTGCCGTCCAGGTCAAAAATCAGAAGCTCCACGGGTAATGGTTCGTGCATTATTTCGCCTTCCGTAAATCTCTCTGCAATGAGTCCAGATCGGCCCGGTGCGTCTCCTCCGTCTCTTCCAACATGGCCTCGCGGACGAAGTTCACCATGCGTTTCTGTCCCACGTGCGGCGGCAGCATCGGCTCGACAATCTTCCAGCGAGGGCCAAACACCTTGACTCTGACGCGAACCTGTTCGACCATCGGGTCCGGCACAAATGCCGCGGTATCAAGATAGACCGATCCGAGAATCTTGAACTCGACGGGAATGACAACCTCCAAAGGAGTCACCACTTCCCATTGGCGATAGTCGTCGGGAACCGAGAACCCGTTGATCACGACGATCTTGCCCCAGGCCGGCTCGTTCTTCCACTGGACATACGGCCCCAGCGTATCGAATGACGCCGCATCTAGCCGCGCCCCTTTATTGTCGAGCGAAAAATACCTTTGGACGACCTCAGCCGGTGAATGAGTGATGGCATTGGTTTGACCGAAAACATCCCCGGCTGGTACCAGGAGGAATGCGGAGCCGATGAGAAGCAAGTTCGCGAGGTTGGTGGACATGGCCGTCCTTCGGCTATGCCACTTCATGCAACTTCATCAGATTGGTTCCACCCGGCTGGCCGATCCTGGTACCGGATAGAATGACAATTCGTTGACCCGGCTTCACCAGACCTTCTGCCTTGAGGCGCCGTTCGGCTTCGCTGACACGTTCGTCCGTCTGTGAGATTTGCGGCATCGTATGGGGGAGGACGCCCCAATACAGCGCCATCTGCCGTCGGACCGGACCAAATGGGGTGAACGCAATGACCGGAGCAACCGGCCGTTGCTTTGACACTAGACGGGCCGTCATTCCCATTTCGCTGAATGCCACGATTGCACTGGCGCCGATGGCCGCGGCAGCCGACCAGGCCGCCGTGCAAATGGCCTCCGGGAAGGAAACTTGCCCTTTCTCAGCGGGTGACCGCCGTACAAATCCCGGTCCTGTTTCAACCTCCGCTGCCCGCACGATGCGATCCATGACCCGCACTACCTCGACCGGATATTGCCCGATCGCCGTTTCGGCTGAGAGCATCACCGCATCGGTCCCGTCAAACACGGCATTCGCCACGTCCGAGGCTTCGGCCCTGGTGGGACGCAGGTGCTGTGTCATCGACTCCAGCATCTGTGTCGCGGTAATCACCAGCCGGCGATAGCGGTTGGCTTTCGCGATAATGCGCTTTTGTAGAACCGGCACGGCCTCCGGACCCATCTCGACGCCCAAATCCCCGCGCGCAATCATCACGCCATCCGCCTGGTCGAGAATGGCATCCAGGACGGTGATCGCTTCCTGCCGTTCAATCTTGGCGATGACCGGCACATCGCCGCCACACTCGGCGATCCATTTCTTTGCGGCGATGATGTCCTGCGCCCCGCGAACAAACGACAGGGCAACGTAGTCGACGCCTTGCGCAATCCCGAAGCGTAGGTCCTCCTGATCCTTGTCGGTCAGCGTCGGCGCACTGACGTTGGTATCAGGCAAGTTGATACCTTTATGGGCGCTCACGTGCCCACCGATGACGACCGTACAATCTACCGTCCCGCCGGTGACCTGATTCGCCCTCAACTCGACGAGCCCGTCGTTGATCAGTATTCGCGCGCCCGGCTTCACATCGCGCGTCAGGTACTGGTACGTCACTGGAATATCAACCATGTCTCCCGCTCTCGCTGCGATCTTGGCGCCGATCTGTCCGCCGGACTTCAACAAGATTGTTTGCAGACGCACACGCTGATCCGCGATCAGCGTAAGCCCGCCCTCCGGTAACTGCCCGACGCGGATGCGAGGTCCTTGGAGATCCTGAATGATCGCCACCGCCACGCCTCGCCGGTCGGCTGTTTCGCGAATGGCCTTGATGGCACGACCATGCGACTCGTGCGTACCGTGTGAAAAATTCAACCGGGCGGCATCCATCCCGCACTGAATCAGTTGATCCAGGAGTTCCGGGCGATCGCTGGCCGGTCCGATGGTGCAGACGATTTTAGCTTTCCGCATGGTGGTGTTCGTGTTCTCTCTTGACAAGTTCGTTCCTGCGCACCATTTTGTATCCTGTACACTCAGGTCGAATGGCGTGCGCGTGTCGGATCATGCCAGGCGATTGGACATTTTAACAAACGTGGCCCCATGCCGCAAAACAACACGTGATTGTCGATCGAAGTCATAGTAGCTGCACCGTGAAGCAGGAACAACAAGAATAGGAGAGGAATGAATTTTTCGGGAGAAATGTCCACCGATCACTTGGACTTTGTCACGCTCGAAGGGCTATTGACCTATGGCGAACAGCTTGCGCAGCGCCAGTCGATCGAGGGAATCGTACTGCCTCCCCCACCCGCTCCCTCGACCGACCGGCGACGCCGCGCCGAAGAGGCGGCGGACAAGCTCAGAACCTTCGTCCATCGTTTGCTGGCCGGCCTGCCGACCGCTGAAGCCTATCGCGCCGCGCGCGCCGCTGTGATCGCCGAAGACTGTGGAGGCGACGAACTGGTCTTTTTTGCCGCCTGGAACTATCTGTTGGCGCGAGGCGAATTGACGCCCCTGTACCGCGCTCCCATCGGCGCGGTCCAGAAGCCGAGCCATCGCCGCCCGGTTGCCATCGTCCCCCGCGCGCAACTTACGCCGCAGTTGGCGGAAGGACGAATCGTATTGGATCTGGGGGATGACCGCTTCTGGCTCTTGCCTCGCGATCTCACGGATCGCACCCTATTTTTTACGATGCGCCACGGCGTGTCCCAAATCGAGAGCAAGACCCATCGCGTCGGACGGCGACTGGCCAATGTGCTGGACCCGGAACGCGGCGTGCCCCGGGCGGACGCCGTGGGAGCGGCACTCGCGAAAGTGATCGGGGTGGTCGGCCAGCAACTCGGATATCTTCATCTGCACAACTATCTGGACCCGCACGCCTTTCTGCATCTCGTCAGCTGGAGTCCCAACACCGAACAACTCTACCGGCGAATTATCAAGGCCTTGCTGCCGGAGAGCCCTGATCCCACACAGGCCGCCCAAGCCACAGCCGACCTCACATTGGAATCCCAGGACTTCGGGTGGGTCACCGGTATGGAAAAACAGGCGGAGGTCGAGGCAGCAGCGACGTCCTTGGGCGTCGACCCCAAGACTGCCAAGCGTCTCATCAAACATCCCTTCTACAGCTATCCCGGAGGGCACTCGTTCTTCGATCTCTATATCGACGTGATCGACGGCCTGCACCGGATGGGGCGATCGCATCATGGAAAGGTACTCTGCCTCTACACGCATAGTTCGACCTTGCGCGCATTGAGGATTTATCTGGACCCTCGGCCGTTCCGGGAAGCCTTTACTGAATTTGGTGAATATAAGGAAGGGCAGGACAACGTCGTGTTGCTGGCGTTTGAAAACGGCCAGCTCTCCGGTTATTCCACGGCCATCGGCATGTTGGAAAGCGATCGTGTCGCCCGTGAAGCCTGGGTCACGGTGGAACGGCAGCGGAAGGACCGTGTGACGCTCAAACCGCGTCGTCTCAAACGACTCATCGCGCTGGTCTCGGGTGGCGACTTCGCCGGCGCCGGCGCAGCGCTGAAAGAGTTGCGGGTGACCGGCAATCGTTTCGGACTCGACGTCCTGTTCGTTCGACACGGATTCCTCGGGTTGGCCAACAATTGGATCACTTCCGTGACTGAGCAGGACACCCGCGGCATGAGCAGCCATGCGAGTAGCCCGATCGGCAGCAGCCGATTCGAGGATTTCAAGGAGGAGCACGTACAGCAGGCGGCAATGCGCACCCTTGAACCGTACCTGCAGGATAGTGCGGTCGTCGTTATGGGAGGAGACGGCAGTTTGCGCGGCGCACGCGCCATCTACGAAACATTCGGGATACAGGTTGTCGGTATGCCCGGTACCATCGACAACAACATCGACGGTACGACCTCGCTCGGCTTTCATTCAGCCGTCGCGCTGGCGAATCAATCGATCGAATCACTCAAGGCGACCAGCTCGGCTATGGGCAGTGTGTTCTTCGTCGAAGTCATGGGCGCCGGATCCGGCCACCTTGCGCTGGCCTGCGCCTACCAGGCGAGAGCGGAAGGGATTCTCGTGAATGAACATCCCGATCCGGATGCCTATATCGATGACATTATCCTGGGAACCTTGAAGAGGACACTGGGCGTGCCCAATAAGAGCCATCTGTTCGTCGTCGCAGAGCGTACGCCGCATCGGCACCACCCCGAGGGAGGCGTGCACGGGCTGGTGGACTATGTGGCGCATACCATCGCCCAATGGCCGCAGCGACGGGAAAGGCCCGGCCACTACGCTCTGACTCAGGCGACGAAGGCCACCATTCTTGGGCATACGTTGAGGGGTGCGCCACCGACGCCGGAAGACAAGATGATCGCGCAGCATCTGGCTTACGAGACCATTCGCAGGCTGATCGAACAGCCGGAGACCATCATCGGTTGTATGGTGGCCTATCGCGATCACTCCACGATTGAAACCATTCCGCTTCATGCGGTCACGCCCAAACAATTTGATTGGGAGCTGTTTACCAGGATGCATGGAAGCCAGCTGGCCCAAGACAAAGGGTGATCGAGCAAGGAAGGGCGTCGCACATCAGCCGCATGGAGGTCCAACGTGCTGTCGGACCTTCAGGCAAGAATGTCAGTTGGAACCGGTTGAACGCGCCTGGATAGTGCTGATCCTTGCTTGAGTTCCATCCGGATTCGCCCAGGAATAGTTTGTCGCCGGTGATTCTCCCCGATCTGTCCGATCTGACCCGAGGACACCATCAGGATTGCGCCAGGAGTAAGAGTTCTTGTGATGAACCGATGGCTTGACGCTGTTCTCCACCATGCCACGAGTTCCGTCGGGATTGACCCAATAACCCGTCTGTTGGGTATTCGACTCCGCGGCATCAGGCGCTGAGTTGGGGGGACTGGTTACCACCATCAGGGAGAGAGACATCGCGATAATCATGATGATAAGGCTTTTCATGCTACCCTCCTGTCATGATACATCCACTGCCTTGTTCTTTCGTTTGTTACGGCCGTGACGCATGCTCCCGCGAATCCGCTATCATTCTCTCTGTGCAGGACTCGATCAATCTGTGCTTGCAACGGTGGTGCCACTCCGTCTCTACTCTCATTTCATCAACGGGCAACATGTTTCCCCCGCCCCAATCCTGAGATGTGAAGAGAGGATCATTATGGCCGCCTGCATCCATGGCCCCTCGTCGGGATACCTATCTGTATCGCAATAGAGACTCTCTGTATCCGTATTGATACCCGCTCAGAAACGGCCGCGCATGTGAGGAGCCATGGAAGACCCATGCGTGACAGCCGCGTGTAGTTCTTGGCGTTATGAAGTGGATTCGATGCCGGCACATCCGGTGGAAGACTGCTTGACAGGAACCATTCAGGAGATGTGGAGTTGCTGATGCAAAGGCCCCTTCATGAATGCATCATCCGGTAGCGCGTTGACCTCGATGCACTCGCATGTTAGGTTCCTGGCCTGTCGATCCAGCACCTCCTTCTCGCTCATGCGCCAGCGAACCATTATTCGCGCCGTCTCTTTCCTGATCATCGCGCTTCTCTTCAGCACGAGCCTGTACGGTGGTGGTTTCGCCTCCACTCAACCCGCTCCATCAACGCAGACTGACGCCTCTGATCCATCCGCTGCAGTCATACAACCGAATTCCTCGCCGGGCATCGCTCAAGCGGGAGCAGTGAGAGTATCCTCTCTGGGCCGCTATGCCATCCCGCTGAAAGCCCGGCAAACGCTCAAGGCTATTCAGGATCGTCAAGGCGATCCTCCACCGGGATATGTCGGCGGTAGAACGTTTCAGAACCGCGAGCGAAGACTTCTGCAGGGACACTATCGGGAGTATGACGTGAATCCACTGGTACGCGGGAAAACTCGGGGACCCGAGCGGATCGTCATTGAGCGAGGTACCGGTAGGGCCTACTATACCGCTGATCACTACAGAACCTTTGTTCCGATGAATTGAGGCCGCATGACACTGACTGCCTTGCAATCACCGAAGAAGCCATGGGTTCATCTTGTGGTGTGCCCTGAGAAGAACAAGCTGGAACCCCATCATCTGGTCCCTTCTCACTTCATCGCCAGGACAATTTCCGGAGTGAAGTGCAAAACGAAGGCAGGGCTCTTGGATGAATTCTCCCGAGCCTTATCGTTTCCCGATTACTTCGGTCACAACTGGGACGCGTTGGAAGAATGTCTGGCCGATCTGGAATGGTTGCCGGCGCAGGGATATCTTCTGGTCGTGACAGACGCGGACCAACTGCTCACGAAGCCGGATGAAGAAGACGACTATGAAACGTTGATCGAAATTTTGACCGAGGCCGGCGAAGCCTGGAGCAACAGAGAACTGCCCGACATGGCTCTGGGAGGCATTCCCTTGCACACGCTGCTCGTTGTGGCTGCTTCAGACAAACACAAACGGAAGAATTGGCTGGTTGCCCCGCTCTCCATCGAGAAGAGAACCGGCGATTCCAAACGACCCAAATCCTCCAAGATCCGGTCCCGCTAGCGGCGCAACTCTGCCAAGAACACTCAAGGGAAAGTGAGGAGAGAGCAGGATGCGCGGGCACTGCTGATTGAGCGCCGCCTGAAGACCGGGATTCAGATTTTTCGGGTCACCCTCGTTTGCATCCACGTTGACACGGCAGACAATGCGGAGCGGACTTTCCGCCTGAAGGAAGATCTCGAAGTCGCAGGGGTGGTCTTATTGAGGTCCGCTCGCAACGCATGAAAATGTGAAGGACACATTCCATGCGTTTCGCTGGCGTTTTCGAACGGGGCCTTTTCACGCAAGAACCCGGCCTCGC